>CAZFZK010000076.1:0-4561 GCA_964523605.1 uncultured Candidatus Planktophila sp.
CATGTTAATTCGCAATTAGGTTTCACCGATCCAGTACCGACAGTTGAGGGTAAATAACATGGTCTTTAACTCGCCAACACTTTCGTACTCACTTCTTGCGCCAATTTTAATTATCTTGGCTGGTGCGCTGATCGGTGTATTAGTCGAAGCTTTTGTGGGTAAAACTCGTCGACCAATTGTGCAGTTAAGCGTTGCTCTCGCATCACTAGTTTTAGCTTTGGTTCAAGTAATCCGAATTCGCGATTTAACTTCTACTACAGCAGCTATGGGGTCGGTAGTAATCGATGGCCCTGGTTTATTGCTGCAAGGCGCCATCTTGATAATTGCAATTATCTCAATCTTCTTAATTGCCGACCAAGATAACTTCACTTCAAGTGCAGCAGCGCTTCCAGGTTCAGAAGAAGAGCGTCAAGCGGCTCAAAGTGGCACTGTCTTAACTGAGATTTATCCACTTACATTATTTGCAGTTGCTGGAATGTTGCTTTTCCCGGTTGCAAGCGACTTAATAACTCTATTCGTAGCTCTTGAGGTTCTCTCTTTGCCACTTTACTTAATGGCTGGTCTTTCTCGCCATCGTCGCTTGGCATCACAAGAAGCTGCACTTAAATACTTCTTACTCGGTGCTTTTTCCTCTGCTTTCTTCCTCTTCGGTGCAGCTTATTTATATGGTTATGCAGGCACCGTGAGCTTTGCTGGCATCCACGCAGCTGTAGTTGGTGGCACCGGAAACGATGTAATTCTCTTGCTAGGCATTGCTTTCGTGGCAATTGGCTTACTTTTCAAAGTTGGCGCCGTGCCTTTCCACGCTTGGTCTCCCGATGTTTACCAAGGTGCACCTACTCCAATCACTGGTTTCATGGCTGCTGCAACTAAGGTCGCAGCTTTTGGCGCAATGTTGCGCATTTTCTACACAGTTCTAGCTGAAGCACAGTGGCAATGGCGACCATTCTTTATGGTCATTGCAATCATCACCATGATCTTCGGTTCACTAGTTGCAATTTCACAGCGCGATGTAAAGCGCATGTTGGCTTACTCTTCAATTGCACATGCTGGTTTCTTGCTCACCGGCGTGATTGCACTTAACAAAGCTGGGCTCGAAGCTTCTATTTATTATTTATTCGCCTACGGAGTTGCAACTGTTGGTGCTTTCGGCATCGTAACTTTGGTACGTGACTCAAGTGGTGAAGTAAGCGATCTAAATCGTTGGGCCGGACTCGGCAAGCGCTCACCTTGGGTCGCATCAGCATTTGCTTTCTTCTTACTTGCTTTCGCTGGCATTCCACTAACTTCTGGCTTTATTGGAAAGTTTGCCATCTTCTCGTCAGCATATGAAAGTGGAGCAACCGCAGTTGTAATCGTTGGTGTTCTTTCAAGTGCAATTGCGGCATTCTTCTATATTCGAGTTATCGTTTTGATGTTCTTCACTGATGCAACCGAAGATGGCACTAGCGTGGTAATTCCATCAATTCTTACTCGTCTAACAATCTTCATCTCATTAGTTGTGACAGTTGCTCTAGGTGTATTCCCAGCACCACTCCTAGACTTCATTAAGCCACTTGCGATCTTTATTCGCTGATGGCCACTCTCGGGATCCCGAATCTCTCTGCTGAGCTTGAAGTATCCCTGTCTGCCGGGATGGCAGAAGTCGAAGATTTGTTAAGTAGTCACATTGAAGGAAACTATCCGTTAGTTGTCGAAACCAGTCGCCATCTAGTAACTGCTGGCGGTAAGCGTTTGCGACCACTTCTAACGCTGATAACTTCACATTTTGGTAACCCACGCAAGCGCGGAATTTTGGAAGCAGCTGTAGTTTGCGAACTAACCCACTTGGCAACTCTGTATCACGATGATGTCATGGATGAGGCGCCATTAAGGCGTGGAGTGGAAAGCGCAAACAATCGCTGGGGAAATACCATTGCAATTCTGACCGGTGATTACTTATTTGCTAAAGCATCTGATCTTTTGGCAGATCTAGGCCCTGAAGCAGTTCGCTTACAAGCTCGCACTTTTGAACGTTTAGTTATTGGCCAGATTATGGAAACACAGGGCCCACAAAAAGGCGAAGATCCATTGGCACATTATTTACAAGTTGTTGCTGACAAAACAGGTTCGCTTATTGCAACTTCGGCACGATTCGGCGCGATGACTTCAGGTGCATCGGCTGAGGTAATTGAAACTGTAACCAAGTTCGGAGAAAAAATCGGCGTGGCATTCCAGTTAGCCGATGACGTAATTGACATTACTAGTGACTCGAAAGAGTCGGGCAAAACTCCAGGTACAGATTTAATCGAAGGCGTTCCAACTCTGGTGACTCTAAATGTTATGAAATCAACCGATAAGGCCGATCGTGACTTACAGAAGCTACTTTCTAAGCCAATTGCTGACAAGAAAGTTGTTACCCAAGTGTTAAAAGAGCTACGTAACCACAAGGCTTTAGATCAATCACGACTGCAATTAATGCAAATCGCTCGTGATGCTCGCACCTCGCTTGGACCATTGCCAGCAAATGACGCAACAGGTGCGCTATTTTCATTATGCGACGCAGTTGTCGATCGCACTTCCTGATTTAATTTCAAAAATTGATCGCTAGTTTCGGGCTATTCGAATAGGCTATGCAAATGATTCACCTCAGCCAGGAACGCTCCTCAATCATCTTCGATCAGGTAGGTGATTCTCTTGAGGTTCTCTACTGGGGTAAGAAACTAGGCGAAATCGATAAAAAAGCTGCTGATTCAATTCGCGCGGCATGCACTAGACCAGTACCTCATGGTGGTTTAGATGTAGCACTTGGAAATCTAATTCTTCGTGAACATTCACGTGGTTGGACCGGCCACCCGGCACTTCGTGGACATCGCGGGGGAGTAGGTGCTTCAAATTCATTTTCAATAAAGAGTGCAACACAGAAAGACCAATCGCTAATTGCAGTCTTTGCCGATTTAATTGCCGGCCTTGAAATAGAAGTTATTTACACTCTAACTCCCTCAGATGTTTTGTTGCTGGATGCAAAAGTCACTAATACCCACGAGGGTGATTATTTCCTTGAGCATTTTCTTTACTGGTTGCCACTTGCTGAACAAGCAAACGAAGTCCTTGATTTCTTTGGGCATTGGACAAAAGAGCGCCAACCACAACGCCGATCTATCGATTACGGATTGTTAACACGTGAAAGTTTTGAAGGTCGGTCGGGTCACGATTACACAATTACACAAGTTGCACTAAACCACGCAACCGGGTTTAGGCATGGCGAAGCCTGGTCACTTGCGATGGCTTGGTCCGGTAACAATATTCATCATGTCGAACGTTTAGTCGATGGCCATAAATCTATTGGCGCTGGTGAATATTTATTACCAGGAGAAGTAATTTTGAAGAAAGGTGAGAGCTATCAAGCTCCCCGCGCAATTGCCAGTTTCAGCGATCGCGGACTAGATGGTCTGACTAATAATCACTACTCCTGGATACGTTCCCGCCCTAATCACATTACAAAGGTGCGTCCACGTCCACTAACTTTAAATATGTGGGAGGCGGTTTACTTCAATCATGATGAATTAAGTATTCGTAAGATGGTTGATAAGGCCGCTGAAATCGGCGTTGAACGAGTTGTATTAGATGATGGTTGGTTTGGTTCAAGACGTAATGACCAAGCTGGTTTGGGAGATTGGGTTGTTTCAAAGCAAGCATGGCCAAATGGCTTAGACCCGATCATCAAATACATTAACGACAAAGGTATTGAATTTGGGCTCTGGTTTGAAGGCGAGATGGTAAATCGTGATTCTGATTTATTTCGCGCACATCCGGATTGGATATTGCAGGAGCCAGGCCGCTTGCCAGTTGAAGGTCGTTCTCAACAAGTTCTCGACCTAACCAAGGAAGGCGCATATAACCATGTGCTTGGTCAGATAGATGCGGTTTTAACACAGCATAAGATCGCCTACATAAAGTGGGATCACAATCGCCACTTAAGTGATCCAATTTCTGATGGTCGCCCTGTTGTTCGTAAACAGACCGAAGCAATTTATCGCTTGTTTGATGAGTTGAAAAAGCGCCATCCGGGGCTTGAAATTGAGTCTTGTTCATCAGGTGGTGGACGGATTGATCTAGGAATGATTGAACATGCAGATCGATTCTGGACATCAGATCAGAATGATCCGCTTGAGCGACAGCTGATTCAGCGTTGGACAGGTTTAGTTATTCCACCTGAATTTTTGGGTACCCATGTTGGTCCAACTGTTGGGCATCAAACGCATCGCACACATTCAATTTCATTCCGGGCACTAAACGCACTTTTTGGCCATGCCGGAATCGAATGGAATATAACTGAGGCCGATGCCAGAGAGACCGAAGTTCTTAAAACTTATATTGCTTTCTACAAGAAGCACCGCGACTTACTTCATTCAGGATCAGTTGTCCGCAGCGATGAGATTGTTGGAAACGCCTTGCTTTATGGCACGGTAGCACTTGATAAGAAAGAAGCAATCTTTACCTATATGCAGCTGAGCTCATTAAATAATTTCGGGCCACTTCAAACTACCTTTGATGGGCTTGATAAAGAAACAACTTATCA
>CAZFZK010000076.1:4571-6286 GCA_964523605.1 uncultured Candidatus Planktophila sp.
CAAGTCACACTGATTGAAGAATTGAGCTCGACAGACTTTACTCAGCGACAAGCACCAGGATGGTGGCCAGCTATCCAGTTAAGTGGTGATCAGCTGGCACATATTGGAATACAACTTCCGATCTTGAAACCAGAAACCGGGCTGTTGTTTCACCTGCGCGCGCTTTAAAATTTAAAAACTAAATTACTTAATTTCCAGTTTTAGCGCTGCTCTCGACCGTGCGGCTAGATCTCACCAAATCAGTACCAAGTACTACTAGCGCTGCCCAAATAATCAAGAAACCAGCCCAGCGCGCTGTTGGCATAGCTTCGTGACGTACCCAAACTCCGATTGAAAATTGCAAAGTTGGAGTAATGAACTGCAACAAACCAATGATTGTGTATGGCAAGCGATTACCTGCGCCATTGAAAAGTAATAGCGGTATCGCTGTTACAACGCCGGAACCAATTAGCAGCATCGTTAATCCAATTCCATGGCCAAAATGTCCAGTGCCTTGTGAGCCGATCCAGGTCAGATAAGCCAAGTAAAATGGGGCTGATATGGCAGTTTCGATACCTAGGCCTTCGAGTGCACCTAGACCTAACTGCTTTTTAATAAAACCGTATGTTCCCCAAGAAAGTGCGAGTGCAAGTGCTACCCAAGGCAGACGACCATAATCGATAGTTAAAACCAAAACCCCAAGAGCGGCAATGGAAACCGATGTCCACTGAAGTTTGCGCATCTTTTCTTTGAGCAAAATGATGCCGATGGCAATCATGATGATCGGATTAATGTAATACCCAAGAGATGCTTCAACTACATGGCCATTATTAGTCGCCCAGATATAAACAATCCAGTTCACCGAGATCAAAGCAGTTGCTGCCAATAATTTAATAAAAACTTTTGGGCGGCGCATTGTTGCTATTGCAGGTTTAATCGCCTTTGTTGCAGTCAATGCAATTACGCAAAATACTAAAGACCAGACTGCTCGATGCCCAACAATTTCAAAGGCACCAGATGGTTCAAGTAGCGGCCAGTAAAGTGGGAAGAGTCCCCAAAGTACGTAGGCCGAAACTCCAAAAGCCAGGCCGGTCTTGTTGTATTTCAATTAACGGAAATTCGTAAATTGAACTGCAAATTCAAAGCCACCATTTTTAACAAGTTCCATGGTTTCTTGTAGATCATCGCGACTCTTAGAAGTTGCGCGCAGTTCATCGCCTTGAATCTGAGTCTTAACCGACTTAGGACCTTCGTCGCGAATTAACTTGGCAATCTTTTTAGCATTCTCAGTTGAGATGCCTTCTTTAAGCGGACAAGCGATCTTATAAATCTTGCCACTTAGCTGTGGGGGAGCAGGATCTAAGTGCTTCAGTGAAACTCCGCGCTTAATCATCTTGTCTTTAACTACATCGAGAACTGCCTTGGCACGCTCTTCAGTATCTGCTTCGATAGATATTTTCTCGCCTTCAAGTTCAATCTTCGAACCAGTGTTCTTAAAATCAAAGCGGGTATCGATCTCGCGGATTGCCTGGTTGATGGCGTTATCTAGCTCCATGCGGTCGATCTTGGAAGTGATATCAAAACTTGCATCAGCCATTGTTTTTAGCCCTTTCGAAGCGGATTTCAGGCGGTAATTGAGCCTACTTGCCTAAGGTATCCTTTCCCCTCGTAGTATCCATAATTTGCCGCAGTACTTGTTCGACCTTGGCGGGTTGCCCGAGCGGCCAATGGGAGGG
>CAZFZK010000077.1:0-6262 GCA_964523605.1 uncultured Candidatus Planktophila sp.
GCGAAGTAATTGCTAAGTATTTGCCAGCTCAATTAACTGAAGCAGATATCGCAGCGATGATTGCCGAAGCAATTGCAGCAACTGGTGCTGCCGGACCTGCCGATATGGGCAAAGTAATGGGTGCTATTAAGGCCAAGATTGCCGGCAAAGCCGATGGCAGCGTCGTTTCATCACTAGTGAAAGCAGCGTTAAACAAATGAAATTTGAATACGCAACCGTGCCATTACTTTCGCATGCAACTAAGCAGATTCTTGATACTTGGGGTTCTGATGGTTGGGAACTTATTCAAGTTGTACCAGCGCCAGGAACCGGCGAACAATTAGTTGCTTACATGAAAAGAGAAATCAAATGAATAAAGTAGATGTTCGCGCAAAGTTGGCTGAATTAGGACTAGAGCTACCAGTGGCCGCAAAGCCTGTAGCAGCTTATGTTCCAGCGATTCGTACGGGAAATATTGTCTTTACTGCAGGTCAATTACCGCTAGTTGATGGCAACATGGCAGGTACCGGCAAAGTTGATGGCGAAATCACGCCAGAGCGCGCAAAAGAACTAGCTCAGATTTGTGCCCTAAATTGTTTAGCTGCTGTTGAAACAGTTGCTGATGTAAATAAAATTTCCAAGATCGTTCGCGTAGTTGGTTATGTAAACGGTGTTCCTGGATATATCAACGCACCTGTTGTTGTTAACGGAGCTAGCGAATTGTTCTTAGCAATCTGGGGCGATGGCGCAAAGCATGCACGCAGTGCTGTCGGTATTGCCGAATTGCCATTGAATTCGCCAGTTGAAATCGAACTAACTGTCGAGATTACCGACTAATTACTTACCGCGTTTTTCTAAACGTTCAACGTCAGTAATTAATACAGCGCGACCATCAAGTTTTAACCAGCCGCGACCAGCAAAATCGGCCAAAGCTTTATTAACAGTTTCGCGAGATGCGCCAACTAATTGAGCTAATTCTTCTTGAGTTAGATCGTGGTGTACAAATAAACCTTCATCGGTAACTTTTCCAAAACGATCGCCCAGATCAATTAACGCCTTAGCGACGCGACCAGGAACATCTGAGAAAACTAAATCGCCAACTGCTTCGTTAGTGCGTCGCAAGCGCTGGGCTAAACGAGCTAGAAGCTGTAATGAAACTTCTGGGTTTTCTTTTAGCCAAGGAATAACTTTGGCGTGAGACAAGCTAAGAAGTTTGGCATCGGTAACTGCAGTTGCAGTCGATGTACGTGGGCCTGGATCAAAGAGGCTAAGTTCGCCGAACATTTCGCCGGGTCCAAGAATTGATAAAAGATTTTCGCGACCATCGGTACTTGAAGTGCCGAGTTTTAATTTGCCATCGACAATTACATATAAGTGATCGCCAGAATCGCCTTCGGCGAAAAGTACATTGCCCTTAAGCACCTTTACTTGATCCATTGATGCGCGCAAAGAAGCGGCAGCTGCATCATCGAGGGCAGTAAAAAGCGGGGCTCTACGTACTACTTCTTCATCATGTGGCACAAGAGGTACTTTACCTCCATGGGAGTCGATAGCCAAAAGCGAGCAGATGCCCGCAAGATCTATCGGGTTTTAACCAAGACGTACCCGCACGTAACCTGTGAACTCGACTTCAAGAATCCATTGCAGCTATTGATTGCCACGGTTCTCTCAGCGCAATGCACTGATAAGCGGGTCAATGCCGTGACCCCAGCACTCTTTAAAAAATATAAGAGCGTAAATGCGTTCGCGGGCGCTCGAGTCGAAGATATTGAAGATCTGATTTACACCACTGGTTTCTATCGCGCGAAAGCTCGCCATATCAAAGGACTCGCAACCAAAATTGTTAAACAATATGGCGGTGAAGTTCCGGCTGAATTAGAAAAATTAGTAACTCTCCCTGGGGTTGGGCGTAAGACTGCCAACGTTGTATTGGGCCATGCCTTTGATATTCCAGGAATTACCGTTGACACTCACTTTGGTCGCTTGTCGCGTAGATTTGGTTGGACTACATCGCAAGATCCGGTCAAAGTCGAACACGAAGTCGGTGCGCTAATTGCGCAGAAAGAGTGGACCAACTTGTCACAGCGCATGATCTGGCACGGTCGCCGAATTTGTCATTCGCGCAAACCAGCCTGCGGTGCCTGTCCCATGGCCAAGATCTGCCCTTCATTTGGTATTGGTGAAGTTGATTCAGCTAAAGCGCAGTTACTTTTAAAGACCGATGCGGATTTCCGATGAAGAAAGTTCTAATTCTCTTACTCGCGCTGTCACTAACTGGATGTTCTGCAGTTACTAAATCAATGAGCAGCAAAGGCGAAGTTGTTGACTGCACTGAAGTTAGCCATGTTGCCGCAAAACCAGGAGACACCTTGCTTAACTGTTTAACCGGGTCGCAAAAAATCTCGGTTGAATCACTACGGGGCCCACTTATCGTTAATGTTTGGGGCTCTTGGTGCGGGCCATGTGCCGATGAAATCCCTTTATTTGTTGACTTTCATCACCATGCAGATGGCAAAGTGAAATTACTTGGCATTGCAGTTGAAGAAGCAAAGTCACAAGATGCCAAAGATTTTATAGTGGCAAATGGCATGACTTGGCCAAATCTCTATGATGCAAAAGGCGTAACTCGCAGCACTTTTGGCATGGGTGTTCCAGTAACTTGGTTTATTGATAAGCAAGGAAACGTGGTTTATAAACATGTCGGTGTGGTTAAATCAACTGAAGAGTTAATTGATTTAACGAATAAGTATTTGAAAGTGAGCATCTGATGTTTGTTGATATTGCACTAGCGCTGTTAGCTCTGGGCGCGATTAAACGTGGCTACAGCACAGGTTTTCTTGCCACAATTTTCCGCACCCTCGGCTACATCGTCGGTGGCGTTGCTGGTCTTTATTTTTCATTGCAATTAGTAGCGTCGTGGGATTCGTTAATCAAGCAGGTAATCGCAGTTTTAGTTTCAATATTTTTGGGCGCCCAACTTGGTTTATTAGTATTCGGCAAATTTGCAAAGTTTTTCCACGCCCGCTTGCTTTGGAAACCACTCAAAGCAATTGATTCGCTGGCAGGCGTTGCACTTGAATTAATTCGCATAGTTGTAATTACTTATTTAGTGCTAACCACGCTGCTCTGGTCGCCATGGAGCCCAGTTAAAACCCAGATCAACGAGAGCCAGATCTACGCACAACTAGATGAACGTTTGCCAAGTGTGATTACTGATCTTAAAGATCGCGCAAACGAACTACTTACGAACTAGGACATTTCGGCTAATCCTCTAAAAGTTAACCTTAAAATTACTTCGGCCTGATGGTTTATTTATTAAGGATAATTTAAAATCTGTGGGCATGAGAAAGTTTTCCGCCCTAATAGTTCTGGTATTAACTGTTTCAACTCTCTCGCCTGCTCTAGCGGCAGCTCCGAAGCCGGGCACAACCTGTAAGACCTTAAACCAGAAAATCACTTATGGCGGTCTGGTTTATACCTGCATTAAAAGTGGAAGCAAAAAAGTTTGGTCTAAAGGTGTGAAAGTTGTCGCCAAGCCAACTGTTACAACTTCGCCTGCACCTACGCCAATCGCAACGACATCACCCACACCAGTTTCAACACCGACTCCGAGCGCTACGCCATCTGCAACACCAACGCCATCTGCAACACCATCACCAACTCCGAGCGCTACGTCATCTGCAACTGTTTCTCCAACACCTTCACCATCACAAACTCAGAGTGTTAGCAATGTAGTTGAAGGTTATATCTGTGATGCGAATGGTCCAGCTAGTGCGAAAGATGCAAGTGGCACCCTTCTTTACTGCACTAAAGGCGGCGATGGAAAATCTTCCTGGCGACCTATGCAATCAAGTGGCGGTAATGGATCAGGTAATGGTTCTGGAAGTAATTCGGGATCATCTGGAAATAGTTCGCAACAATCTTCTTATGCACTTGGAAAACTCGGTACAACCTGTACTAAGAATGGTGAGATTGGTTGGAACGGCAATTTAGTTGCTGCCTGTAAAAACGGCGTGGTTAAGTATGCGCTTGTAAATGATGTACCAGCGACACCAGCAGGCGGATACACATCACGTCCTACTTGGTATCCAACTTTGACACAAATAATGATGCCACCAATGACGGCAGAGCCAACTTGTTCACCTTCAACAATTAAATTCACTAAACCTGTTGTGCCGCTTGATAAATTAACTACAACAATTCCTTACGGAATGATGGTAAGCGGACACGTCACGCCAATTGATCACGCGTACTTTGGCATTAAGTCACTTTCGATTCCCAAAGGTAATAGGACAGATAGTGATTATGTATCAATTACAGCACCTGCTGATGGCGTAATTACTGAACTTGGCAGCTTGGGCTCACCAACTAGCCATCGTGTAGTAATTAACCATGGTTGCAACGTATTTACCGTTTATATGGTGCTTAATAAGCCAAGCGGGGTTCTAGCTGAGTCATTTAGCAAATTAGGCAGCAACGGGTATCTGTCTTTAAATATTCCGATCAAAGCTGGACAAGAATTCGGCTTGCAGCGTGACAACATGTTGGATTTCAATGTCTTTGATGGCACACAATGGTTGAGTGGTTTCGCAAATCCTCATGCCTATTTAACTGGCGACACTTACAAACCATATACAGCTGATTACTTACCATTCTTCACGGATTCAATTAGAACAGTGCTGGAAAATTCGCTACAAAGAACTTCGGCACCGCGAATTGGAAAAATTGATCAAGATATCGTTGGTAGCGCATCAGGTAATTGGTTCCTAGCCGGAACAAATGGGTATGGTGGTGGTTTAATCAGTAGTTACGAAAATGCCTCTACTGCTTTTTATGGAACCGCTGCCGGGAAAAATGATTATTCCTGGAGTCACTTGGCTATTGCTCGACATGAAGTAGATCCAACTCAATGGATTTTCTCAACCGGTTGGTATAAAAATCCAAGTGGCGATGCTTCTCAATTCTTACTTGTAGTTGGCAATGGTCAACTTGAACCAGATAAATTAACTGCAAGTTCAGGAGCGGTCGTTTATCAGTTGAGCCAAGTAACTTATGAATATCCTGCAGGTTCACCAGCTCGAGTCGATGGATCCGAAGAAGCTTTCCCGGTTGGATACAAAATTAAAGCTGGCCAAATTAAAGATTCGGTGATTATTCAAGTAAATAGCGATAACACATTGTCAGTAGAAATTGGTAGCGCATTTACTTCGGCCAAGCGAACCTACACAAGATAAGGTTGCAATTAGAACGGCTTAATCTTCGTCCTTCGAAGAGTTAAGTCCTTCAGAGATCAGCTTCATCACGTTCGGATCTGCGAGCGTCGTGGAATCACCAACTGCGCGGTGTTCAGCCACATCTTTAAGCAAACGACGCATGATCTTGCCGCTTCGGGTCTTTGGTAGTTCGTTAACCACCACGATTTGGCGTGGTTTAGCGATTGCGCCAATTTCTTTTGCAACGTGAGCGCGCAAAGTCTGTATCAACGCCTCGCTTTCACCATGTTTAACGCCACCGCGCAAAATCACGAAAGCCACAATGCCTTGACCAGTCATCTCATCGGCTGCGCCAACTACTGCGGCCTCGGCAACTTCTGGGTGGCTAACTAGCGCTGATTCAACTTCAGTTGTTGAAATGCGGTGACCCGAAATATTCATCACATCATCAACGCGACCTAATAACCAGAGCGCACCTTCTTCATCGATCTTGGCACCATCGCCAGCAAAATAAATTCCGTTAAAGCGAGACCAATAAGTTTCTTTATATCGCTCATCTTCGCCCCAAACTCCGCGCAACATTCCGGGCCATGGTTTATCCAGAATTAAGAAACCACCGTGACCTAAACCAACTTCATTTGCTTTGTCATCAACAACTTTTGCGCTGATGCCAGGAATCGGACCCATTGCAGATCCTGGTTTAGTTGCAGTGACACCTGGCAGCGGTGAAATCATGATGCCGCCAGTTTCGGTTTGCCACCAGGTATCGACGATTGGGCAACGGTTTGCACCAATAACTTCGCGGTACCACATCCAAGCTTCCGGATTAATTGGTTCACCAACTGAACCAAGTAAACGAAGTGATGAAAGATCGTGTGCCTTTGGAAATTCATCGCCCCACTTCATCCAGGTACGAATCAAAGTTGGTGCGGTATACAAAATACTTACTTTGTACTTTGCTACTAATTCAAAGATGCGCCCTTTATGCGGTGTATCAGGCGTTCCTTCATACATAACTTGTGTTGCACCATTAATTAGCGGGCCATAAACCACGTATGAGTGACCGGTGA
>CAZFZK010000078.1:0-6089 GCA_964523605.1 uncultured Candidatus Planktophila sp.
GTCATTATTGCCACGACCACGGTTCCACTTTGCGCCATCGCGCAATTGGATGAATGACCCCAATGGTCTGGTGTTCTACAAAAATAAGTATCACCTTTTCTTTCAATATAACCCGCTTGGAGACCAGTGGGGCAATATGTCTTGGGGACATGCCACCTCTACTGACTTGATTAATTGGCAAGA
This sequence comes from uncultured Candidatus Planktophila sp., assembly GCA_964523605.1. GTDB lineage: Bacteria > Actinomycetota > Actinomycetes > Nanopelagicales > Nanopelagicaceae > Planktophila. The sequence goes on from CAZFZK010000078.1 coordinate 184, forward strand.
ACATCCGGTAGCAATTTCATATACCGAAACTCACGGCATTTTTTCGGGAAGTGTTGTCGTTGATTATTTCAATACAACAGGTCTTGGATCTATCGCCAATCCAGCGATGGTCGCAATTTTTACCGATCACCAACATGATGGTCTTCGACAGGCACAATCGCTTGCATTTAGTGCAGATGAGGGAATTACCTGGCAGTTATTTGAGGGTAACCCAGTCCTTGATCTAGAGATGAAGGATTTTCGTGATCCGAAAGTTGTTTGGAATACGGTTAACGAAGCATGGGTTATGAGTGTTGTAAAACCGCATGAATTCTCAGTTTGCTTCTACGAATCGCATGATTTAAAGCAATGGAAACTGCTTAGCGAATTCTCCAATAAGAACGGTACTGATGGGGTTTGGGAATGCCCAGACTTATTTCCACTTGCAGTAGACGGCGATGCCGCAAATATAAAATGGGTTTTATTTATCTCAGTAAATCCTGGCGGTGTTACTGGTGGCTCGGGTACACAGTTCTTTATTGGAGATTGGGATGGAAAAAAATTCACTGCTGATGACCACACCACTCGTTGGCTTGATTACGGTCGAGACAACTATGCCGGCGTAACATTTAACGACGCACCAGATAATCAGCGCATCTATGTTGGCTGGATGAATAACTGGGAATATGCAAAAGATATTCCAGCAAATCCTGCTCGCGGTTCAATGACTATTCCTCGCGAACTTTCACTAGCTACTGTCGATGGGAAAATCAAGTTATTGCAAAATCCAATAAAAGAAATATTGGGTTCTTCTATCGGTGATCAAACTTTTACAATCACACCTACCAATATGAAATCTGGAATTAGATTCACAAACGAAGATGGAAGAACAATTGAATTTGGATTTGATCCGAGTTCCAAGGAAATTTACTTAGACCGTAGTGGTGCTTGGTATGACATAAATTCAACTTCTATTCATGGGGCGCCTTTTGACCCACACGGCCAGCCCTTCTTGATCCGAGCCATCACCGACTCGGGTTCAATCGAGCTCTTTGCTGCTGGCGGGCAGGTGGCAATTACTGATTTGGTCATTCCGAGCGCCTTGCCATGGGTGGCTACCCCTTTCTGACCTGATTTACGCTCGCAAAAGACTGTAAAAACTGTAAAAAACCCTGAAAATCTTGATTACATCGTTATCACGAAAACTCCCAATTGCCGGTCAGAGTCAAGTATTTTTCGCCTGACCCGGAAGTAGGACACAGCTGTTCCTACCTCCACCCCCTTGAGAGGAAATATTCATGAAGAAGTTTTCAATCGCTTCATTAGCAGTAGCTGCTCTTGCAGCATCTGTTGCGATCATGCCTTCTGCTAATGCTCTTGACGAAGTTACCATTTACGGTGGTTTCGGCGGAGATCAAGCAAAAGGTTTCCAAGCTGAACTAGATGCATTCGGTGCAGCTAATGGAATCAAAGTTACATACACAACTCTTGCTTCATATGACACAGATATTCGTGTGAAGGTAAAGGCAGGACAGTCTCCAAATATCGGTATGTGGCCACAGCCAGGTGGATTACTTGAGTACTCATCTGTTCTAGAACCAATCGATGGTTTGAAGTCTGTTGATCTAGCATCGATTAAGAAGACATTAGTTCCGGGATGGGCCGGCCTTGCTACTAAGGGCGGAAAGACTTACGGTCTTCCAGTTTCAGCAAACGTGAAGTCACTTGTTTGGTACAACCCAGCAAACTTCAAGGCTGCTGGTCTAACTGTTCCAAAGACAGATGCAGACATGACAAAGCTAACTGAAACAATCAAGTCAAAGAAGCTTGGATACCCATGGTGCATCGGTATTGAATCAGGCGGAGCAACCGGATGGGCTGCAACTGACTGGATGGAAGAGTATGTACTTCGTTACGGCGGAGAAGCTCAATACACAGCATGGTGGAAGGGCAAGCTTGCTTGGTCATCACCAACAGTTCAAAAGGCTGCTAAGAAGTTCGCTGAAGTTGCGTTGACAAAAGGAAACGTAAACGGTGGCGGTAAGGCAATTGCTGCAACAGGCTTCGGTGCAACAGCTCAACTATTCGCAACTGATAAGAACAAGTGCTTCATGATGCGTCAAGGATCATTCATCACTGACTTCTTCCCAGATGCAATCAAGGCTGCATACAAGGCAAATGACTTCACAAACGTAGGCGTATTCAAGCTTCCAGCACCAGCTGGAACAACTGATGCAGTCCTTGGTGGCGGAGATCTAGCAGCAGCGTTTGATGATAAGGCAGCAACTCAGAAGGTTCTTAACTTCATCCTTTCTGACAAGCTCGGTACAGGCGCAATGCTTAAGAACTATCCTTCATACCTATCAGCACACAAGACATTCCCAAGTGCTGGTTACACAAACCCAATTACCAAGAACATCGCAGGCATTCTTGCTACAGCGAAGCTCTTCGGATTCGATGGTTCAGATCTAGCTCCAGCAGTTGTTAACGCAACTGAGTGGAAAGAACTAACCAACTGGATCTCAGGTAAGAAGACACAGAAGCAAGCATTTGATGCTATCGATGCTTCATGGAGCAAGGCATAAGGTTTAAACCTTAAGCGAAGTTCAGTAGTAACAATCAGCGCCAGCGGATATTTTCCGCTGGCGCTGATTGCTCTACAATCCAGTATCTAATTTTTATGTCTCATCTATTTAATCGAGGAAAACCATGAAAGATCTCTTTACAGCAATACAGGCGGTAATCGCCGGCATTGCTATAACAGCGTTCATTTATTGGTTTCTAAACTTTTTAGTTCACCGTTTACCAGAGCGAATCAAGAAGATAATTGAGCCATATGTATTTATTGGCCCCGTTCTGGGTCTTATTGGCCTCTTTATAGTTTGGCCAACCATTCAATCGATCCGCTTGAGTTTTATGGAAGAAGCAATCGACGGTTCTACCACTTGGGTTGGCTTCCAAAACTTTAAAGATTTATTCGCTGAAGAATATTTCCCAAGTATGGTGATAAACAATCTCATGTGGATCGCCATCGTTCCACTGCTTACAGTTTCAATTGGCCTCGCAATTGCGCAGTTAGCTAATAACGTTGGTAGCCGCTCAGAGAAGGTTTTGAAATCAATCTTCTTCATGCCGATGACTATTTCATTTGTAAGCGCTGCGGTTATTTGGCGCTATATCTACGCTTACGCTCCAGAAGGTTCAGATCAAGTAGGTCTGCTTAACACGATCTGGATGAAACTTGGCGGGGAACCACAGGCATGGTTCCAGGTCGAAGCATTTAAATTTAACAACATTTTGTTGATGGTCATTCTGATTTGGCTAAGCGCGGGCTACGCGATGGTTTTACTATCGGCTGCAATTAAGAGCGTGCCAGAAGATACGCTTGAAGCTGGCCGAGTTGATGGCGCAAATACCACTCAAATTTTCTTTAAGATAGTTTTGCCGCAAATTTGGCCAACTGCAATTGCAGTTTTCATTACGGTTCTAATTGGCGCAATGAAAGTCTTCGACATCGTGCTAGCTATGACTGGTGGAAATTACAACACCACAGTGTTGGCCCAGACTTTCTACCTCGAATACTTTATCTACGGAAATACCGGCAAAGCTATGGCAGCTGTTGTTATCTTGATTCTGGCGATTATTCCAGTGATGATTTATCAAGTACGCCACTACCGAAAGTTTGAGGCGGCGCGATGATGACCACGAAAAAGAATAAGAGCTTAACTTCTCTTGTTATCCTTATTGTTCTTGCCGCGTTCTGGCTATTGCCGACAATTGGTTTGTTAATCACCTCGCTTCGCGAAAAAACTGAGGCGCAACGAACTGGTTGGTGGGATGTTCTACTCAATCCGTTTAGCCAAGATTGGGATATCAGTTCTTATTCAACCGTTTTGACTGAAAAGAATCTCGGCACAAGTTTTATCTCTTCAATGGCCGTAACAATTCCAGCCACAATTCTTCCGCTGCTGTTTGCGGCCTATGCTGCTTTTGGATTCACATTCTTAAAGTTCCGCGGCCGGGAATTCTTTTTCTCAGTCATCATCGGACTTCTTGTGGTGCCTTTGCAAGGTGCTCTCGTGCCAGTCTTAAAGATGTTTATCTCGTTTACCGATAAGACCGGAATAGAGATATCTGGCCAGTACGCAGCTGCCTGGTTTGTTCACTCGGCATTTGCGATGCCACTTGCTATTTATATTTTGCGTAACTATATGATGACGATTCCTCATTCACTAATTGAAGCTGCTCGAGTCGATGGGGCTAGCAACTTCACAATTTTCTGGCGCTTAGTGCTTCCGATTTCAGTTCCAGCACTGGCTTCTTTTGCAATCTTCCAGTTCCTATGGGTCTGGAACGATTACTTGATTGCTTTCGTATTCATAGGCAACGAACGCCCAGTTCTTACTTACACATTGCTATCTATGCTCGGACAATATGGCGAGGGATGGCAATCAGTGGCAGCTGGATCCTTCATCAGTCTTTCAGTTCCACTTCTCGTATTCTTTAGCTTGCAGCGCTACTTCATTAGAGGATTAACTGCCGGAGCAGTGAAGTAGTCCTTCCAAAAGCCTAAGTACAGTAACTGCTTTAGTAGGCTTACTAAATGAAGTCACAAGCCACACAAGATATACAAAAGCGCACCATTAAAGTCTTGGCAACCACTCAAATTCTTAGTGGAGTAGGTGTTGCTGGCACAGTGGCTGCCGGATCACTTTTAGTTTCATCAATTTCAAATTCTGAAACGCTTGCTGGCTTGTCGCAAACAACCTCAGTTCTTGGCGCAGCTGCAATGGCGATTCCACTTTCTAAGTTAACTCAACGAGGTGGCCGACGACTTGGTCTTTCTGTTGGCTACACAGTGGGTTTGATCGGCGCAGCATTTGCAATTTTTGGTGGTTCGCAACGAATCTTGATTGCAATGCTCTTTGGAACTTTTCTGGTTGGTGCCGCTTCAGCATCTGGTTATCAAGCTAGATTTGCAGCAACAGATTTAGCGGAAGACGCCAATAGATCACGTCAACTTTCCTACGTTGTTTGGGGCTCCACAATCGGAGCGGTAACTGGCCCAAATTTAATGGGACCCTCAGGTGCTCTTGCTGAATCACTCGGTTTACCTAAATTAGTAGGCCCGTACATTTTGGCGTTAATTACCTTAGGTATGGGTGCCACAGTTATTCGACTATTTCTAAAACCTGATCCTTATTTAACAGCTGAAAAATTATTAGCAAAATCAGATGAGCACCATGAACTTCTTTCAGCTCGTAAAACTCTAAAGCTAATAAGGCAAAACCCGACTGCGCTTTTTGCTATTGCCGCGATTGCAATTGGGCACATTGCAATGGTTTCGGTCATGGTTATGACACCAGTACATATGGCACACGTTGATGTGACGTTGACGGTAATTGGTCTTGTAATAAGCATTCACATCGTTGGCATGTATGCCTTTTCACCAATTATTGGCAGCCTCAGCGACCGCATGGGGCGCCGATGGGTTATTCAGCTAGGCGTGATTATTCTGCTTGCTTCATGCTTGGTATCTGGATTAGCTGATGCGCATAATTCTATTCAGTTGGGATTTGGACTCTTCCTTTTAGGTTTAGGTTGGTCGTGTACTTTGATCGCGGGTTCCGCACTTCTCTCAGAATCTGTGGAAACCGAATTACGTCCATCATCTCAAGGTGCCAGTGATCTACTTATGAATTTAATGGGTGCAGGTGGTGGCGCTATGGCTGGCATAGTTATCGGAACTCTCGGCTACGGCTGGCTTTGCTTGATTGCAGCAGTGCCAATTCTGATTCTCGGAATTTGGTCTTTTAAAGTATTGTCAGAATAGGAAACTAGGGAGCAAAAATGTGTAGCAAAGTAATGTGCAGAAATTGCAATAAGCCAACTTGGTCAGGTTGCGGAGAACATATTGAAGAAGCACT
>CAZFZK010000079.1:0-5993 GCA_964523605.1 uncultured Candidatus Planktophila sp.
GAGTCACCAGCAAACCAAGCATCAAGCATTGCTTTGAGATCTTTACCAACTGTGTGACCACAAACTGAAACGAATCCGACCGCGCCTACCGATAAGAATGGCAAATTTAAAATGTCATCGCCAGAATAAACTGGAATTCCACAACGCTTAATCACCCAAGAAGTTGCCGCGATATTTCCTTTGGCATCTTTAAGCGCCACAATATTTTTATGGTCAAATAGGCGAACGATTGTGTCGGATTCGATTTCAACGCCGGTGCGACCTGGAATGTCATACATCATCAAAGGTAGATCAGTGGCATCAGCAACTGCTCTGAAGTGCGCTTCGATTCCGGCTTGTGGTGGCTTGTTGTAATAAGGAGTTACAACTAGTAAACCATCGGCACCAGCTTCGGCAGTGCGTTTAGCTTGATTGATTGAATATTCAGTTTCATTGTCGCCGGCACCAGAGATAACTTTGATTTTTGGGCCAACTGTTGATTTAACAACTTTAATGATTTCGATTTTCTCAGAAGACTTGGTGGTCGGTGCTTCGCCAGTAGTGCCATTGACTGCAATTGCATCATGGCCGGTATCAACTAAATGCTGAGCCAACTTTGCAACGCCATCCCAGTCGACCGCGCCATCTTTATTAAATGGGGTCACCATTGCCGTGATCATGCGGCCAAATGGAGCGTCAATTGCCATGCGCGTAACCTTACCCGTTTTTAAGGAGTAACTCGTCCGGATTTCTCGAATGCAGCATGGGTTAATGGCATTAATCGGGCAAATTCGACTTCCATTTTCTCAGCCACCATCTCAATTTCGCGTTGCGGATAGCTTGGGAAATGCGATCCCTCACGGGCGGTGCGCAGCGATAAGAAATTCATCAATGCGCGGGCATTCATCGTTACATACATTGATGAATAAAGTCCGACCGGCAAAACTGCACGAGCAACTTCACGAGCTATACCGGCATCGAGCATGACTTGATATTGCTGGTAAGCCAAGATGTATGACTCTTTCATTGCCGCTTGGGTGATGTCGAGTTGCTCTTTAGTGCCATCAACGAATGTGTAAGCTCCAGCTTTTCCAATTTGAATCAATTTACGATCGGCATCTGGAATATAAAAAACTGGTGATAGTTCGCGATATCGACCACTCTCTTCGTTGTATGAAGCAATGCGATGGCGCATGAATTCACGGAATACGAATATGGGTGCCGAAATAAAGAAAGTCATCGAGGTATGTTCAAATGGTGAACCATGACGTTCGCGCGCCAAGTAATTAATTAATCCGGCCGAACGCGCTGGGTCCTCGCCGATCTCATCGAGAGATTGCTCGCCGGCAGTAGATACGCGCGCCGCCCAAATTACATCGGCATCACTGGCGCTGGCTTTAACTAGCTCGACAGTCATGTCGCTTCGGAAGATGATTTCGCTATTGCGCGTTGTTTCGGTGCTCATGAGGCGACCCTATCTAGCCACCTGCGCGCGGTTGTGGATTTCTACGGCAGAATGGCCGCGTGTCCAAAGTGAACCGAATCTCAAGAGTTAATGGGCCCACCTTTCGTGATTCGCTCAGCGTTTCACTAACTGTTGGCGCATATGGCGTGGCTTTTGGTGCTGCCGCCGTGGCAAATGGCTTCACAGTTCTGCAAAGTTGCTTACTTTCATTGCTGACTTTCTCGGGTGCATCCCAATTTGCAGTCGTCGGAGTATTAGGTGCTGGCGGAACTGCACTCAGCGGAATTGCGACTGCTTCCCTACTCGGAATTCGTAATGGTTTATATGGCGTGATCATGGCGCCGCGATTAAAAGTTAAAGGTTTTAAACGAATTGTTGCGGCCCAAGTAACCATTGATGAATCAACCGGTGTTGCACTCGGTCAAGAAGTGCGCAGCCCAGAGGCTATGCGACAAGGCTTTTGGTTAACTGGTTTTGGGGTATTTATTTTCTGGAATTTATTCACTTTAGCTGGCGCACTTGGCGCACAAGCAATGGGTGATATCCGAGCATGGGGTTTAGATTCGGCAGTTCCAGCTGCCTTCCTGGGCTTAGTTTGGCCAAGACTTAAAACAAATAGTGATCGAGCGCTAGCAATTGGTTGCGCCGTATTTGCAATCGCGATGACACCGATATTGCCCGCTGGTCTACCAATTATTGCAACTGCCTTTATTGCTGTGGCTGTGGGGTTACGCAGATGAACCAATATTGGATCGCTGTAATCGGCACTAGCGCAATTGCATTCGCCTTAAAGTACAGCGGGCACTCGGTGCCAGAGAAATGGTTATCGCATCCCAAGATTCAGAAAGTAAATGCGCTAATTCCAATTGCTTTATTAAGCGCGCTCGTTGCAGTGCAATCATTTACTGAGAAAAGTAAGTTAATGATTGATCACCGCTTGCTAGGGCTATCAATCGCGATTCTGGCGCTACTTCTGAAAGCGCCATTCCCGGTCGTTGTTATCTCAGCAGCACTAAGCTCGGCGATACTTTATAACTACAGTATTTGAACCTAAATAATTGAGAGTGACTTTAACTTCTCGGTAAGTGCGATATCTGACGGCTCCGTTAAATGTGTGCCATCTTGGAAAACAATTACCGGAATTGACTTAGCGCCACCATTGATTTCAATGACTTTGTCAGCCGCAGTTAAATCAGCTTCGACATCGATCTTGGTCCATTCGACACCAAGTTCATTTAGTAAACGCTCAGAGCGTCGGCAATCGCCACACCAGTCTGCGCCATACATAACAATCTGTTCTTTAGACATTTATTAATCCCCTTACATGAACTTATCTAGGCCATGTGTTAGGCCTGGAACTTTTACAACACTGCGAACACCCAAGAGAACTCCGGGCATAAAGCCAACTCGATCAATTGAGTCATGGCGAATAGTCAGGGTTTCACCAAGGCCACCCAAAATAACTTCTTGATGCGCAACTAGTCCGCGTACGCGAACTGAGTGAACTGGAATATCGCCAACCTTTGCACCACGTGCGCCATCAAGTGCGGTGTGAGTTGCATCTGGCATCGCAGCCAAGCCGGCTTCTTTGCGAGCTTCACTCATTAACTGCGCAGTGCGTGCTGCAGTGCCACTTGGTGCATCTACTTTTGCTGGGTGATGTAACTCAACAATTTCTGCCGATTCAAAGAAACGTGCAGCCTTTGCGGCAAACTCCATCATCAACACTGCACCAATAGCGAAGTTAGGCGCAATCAAAACGCCAACTTTAGGATGCGCCTTTAGGTCTGCAGCTAGCTTCGTAATCTTGGCATCATCAAATCCAGTGGTACCAACTACCGCGTTAATGTCATTTGCAATTAAGAAATCTAAATTCGTCATCACTGAGTCTGGCGTAGTGAAATCAACAACTACTTCGGCGCCGTGCTTAATTAGTTCATCAAGTGAATCACCAAGATCAAGGGCGGTAACTAATTCAAGACCTTCGGCTTCGTTAACAGCGCGCACAACTTCAGCGCCCATGCGACCTTTAGCGCCTAGTACACCTACTTTGATCATTTCGATCCCCCGTTGCGAAGTACTTTTTCAAATTTACGAAGATCCTTATGTGGACCCACTACGGCAAGCGTAGGCGATTTGATGAGGAACTCGCTGGCAACAGCCCGTACTTCCTCAGCCGTTACCCGTGCAATCGATTTCAAGATCTCATCAAAACTCATAATTTCGCCATAAACGATCTCGCTCTTACCGATTCGGCTCATGCGTGAGCCAGTATCTTCTTGGCTTAATACCAGTGAGCCACGTACTGCGCCTTTAGCTCGCTCAATTTCCTCGTGAGTAAGACCATGATCGACTACATCAGCTAAGACTTCTTGAATAATTTCAATCACTTCAACTGACTTAGTCGGATTACAACCGGCATAGAAACCAAGTACACCGGTGCCAGCAAATTGTTGGGCGTAGGCATAAACCGAATAGGCCAGCCCGCGCTTCTCGCGAATCTCTTGGAACAATCGAGATGACATTCCGCCACCTAGAGCTGATGCCATAACCCCCATAGCGAAACGACGCTCATCACTGCGCGCAACACCTTCGAGACCGTAGAACATATGGGATTGCTCGGTCTTGCGATAAATGCTGCCGACTGCCTGCTGATTGCGAGGCTTAACTAAAGTGTTTTCGCGCAGCACGGGTGCAGCATGGTTATCTAAATAACCATCGCGCGAAAGTGCTTTTTCAATCGCTGCAACTACCTTTTTATGTTTAATATTTCCAGCAACAGCTACCACTAGATTCTCGGGCAAATACTTCTTCTTGTAATAATTAAAAACCGTATTGCGGCTCATGCCTTTGATTGATTCAACGGTTCCCAGAATTGGTCGACCCACTGGAATATCGCCGTAATAAGTATCGCTAAATAGATCATGAACCAGGTCGCTCGGATCATCATCGCGCATAGCGATTTCTTCGAGTACAACTTTGCGTTCAGCATCAACATCGGCAGCGGTTACCAGGGAAGAAGTTATTAAGTCAGCTAATACTTCAATGGCCATTGGTAAATCGTTATCAATAACACGGGCGTAGAAACAGGTGTATTCCTTACTAGTGAAGGCATTCATCTCGCCGCCAACTGCTTCAATGGAAGAAGAAATTTCCATCGCAGTTCGTGATGAGGTTCCTTTGAAAAGTAAGTGCTCTAGAAAGTGAGAAGCCCCAGCAGTTGCCGGGGTTTCGTCACGTGAGCCTATGTTGATCCAGATTCCAACCGCGGCGCTGCGTACCGAAGATACTTCTTCAGTAACGATACGCAGACCGCTAGGTAGAACTGTTCTACGTACTGACATTATTCTGCGCTTGGAACGCTTCCGTCTTCAAGAACTGGAACCAATGAAAGCTTGCCCTTAGGGTCAATCTCACCGATCTCAACTTGGATCTTGTCGCCAACCTTCATAACTTCTTCAAGGTTTTCGATGCGCTTTCCGCCATGCATCTTGCGAATCTGCGATACATGTAGCAAACCATCTTTGCCTGGCATCAGAGAAACGAATGCACCAAATGCAGCTAACTTCACAACGGTACCTAAGTAACGCTCGCCAACTTCTGGCATCTGTGGGTTAGCAATTGCATTGATCTGCGCACGAGCAGCCTCAGCAGCTGGACCATTTGTTGCGCCGATATAAATTGTGCCGTCATCTTCGATTGAGATCTCAGCGCCAGTTTCATCTTGAATCTGGTTGATGATCTTGCCCTTAGGTCCGATAACTGCACCAATTTGATCAACTGGAATCTTGACCGAGATGATGCGAGGAGCGTATTGGCTCATCTCATCTGGGGCATCGATTGCTTCATTCATAACATCAAGAATCGCAAGACGCGCTTCTTTTGCTTGGTGAAGTGCGCCAGCTAAAACTGAGGCAGGAATACCGTCAAGCTTGGTATCTAGTTGAAGTGCTGTGATGAAATCTTTAGTTCCGGCAACTTTGAAGTCCATATCGCCGAATGCATCTTCTGCACCCAAGATATCGGTCAAAGCTACGTACTCAACTTTTCCATCAACATCATCTGAGATCAGACCCATTGCAATACCAGCTACTGGGGCCTTTAGGGGCACACCAGCGTTAAGCATTGCCAGAGTTGATGCACAAACAGAACCCATTGAAGTAGATCCATTCGAACCAAGTGCTTCAGATACCTGACGAATTGCATATGGGAATTCTTCACGAGTTGGAAGAACTGGAATCAATGCACGTTCAGCGAGTGCACCGTGGCCGATTTCGCGGCGCTTTGGTGTACCAACACGACCAGTCTCACCAGTTGAATATGGTGGGAAGTTGTAGTTGTGCATGTAACGCTTGTGGTTTTCTGGGTTCAAAGTATCGAGCTGCTGCTCCATCTTTAGCATGTTAAGAGTCGTGATTCCAAGAATCTGAGTCTCTCCACGCTCGAAGATCGCTGAACCGTGTACGCGAGGAATAACTTCAACCTCTGCAGATAGCGCACGAATATCACGAAGACCGCGACCATCGATACGAATCTTGTCACGCAATAC
>CAZFZK010000080.1:0-5847 GCA_964523605.1 uncultured Candidatus Planktophila sp.
AATGGCCGATATCTAAATCGGTCTCTGCTCCATCATCGGTAACAAATACCTCACCATGCTGGAAAGGGTTCATGGTGCCTGGATCAACGTTTAGATATGGGTCGAGTTTTTGCATGGTCACGCGCAGACCACGAGAGACTAATAGTCGACCGAGTGATGAAGCGGTGAGTCCTTTGCCAAGTGAAGAGGCGACTCCGCCAGTTACAAATAAGTGTTTAGTCACATGATCGCTCATGGGATACAAACCTATCAGTAAATTCCCAACGTCCTAACCGTTTGCGCGCATAGCCAATAGTTCAGCGGCGTGTTCTTGCGCGCTAGCTGACTCTTCAAGGCCGGCCAGCATTCGGGCAATCTCATTTACTCGTTCGGCCTCGGCGAGTTTGTTGACACCGCTAGCCACAATGCTTCCATCACTACTTTTCTTAACCACGAAATGTGAATCTGCCCAGGCTGCAACTTGAGGCAAATGTGTCACGACAATTACTTGGGCATCTCTTGCCAGCTGTGCTAATCGGCGACCAACTTCAATCGCAGCTTTCCCGCCTACGCCAGCATCTACTTCATCAAAAATATATGTGCCAACAGGTTGCACCTTTGCAAGCACAACTTCAAGGCCCAACATGACGCGTGACATTTCGCCGCCTGAAGCTCCCTTTGCAATAGGTACTAACGGACCGTCTTTATGGGCCTGCAACAAAAGAGTTACTTCATCGCAGCCGGTTATTGTGAAATCGGATTCCTTTAGAGCTCCTGCATAATCCGGATGATTGACTTGAACAATTAAATTTGTGTGTGGCATAGATAGTGCGTGAATCTCTTCGCTTACCGCAGTTGCCAAAGTTGAAGCCGATTTAGTGCGTACCGCTGAAAGCTCTTTCGCTCTTGCAAGAAGTGATTTCTTAACGGTGATCAATTCCTTTTCTAGTTCGGCAATTAGCTCATCGCCGCCAGTTAGATCTGCCATCGCGCTCTTGGAACTCTCGCCTCTTAAAATCAGCGAATCTAAATCGTCTCCCGCAGCTGCATATTTTTTAAGCCATGAATTAAGAGCAGCTTTACGTTCCTGCAAAGCACTTAGACGATCAGGGTCTGCCTCAAGGGATGACAGATATGAATTTAGAGTTGAGTTCGCATCACCTAGCAAGAAGAACGCATCAGATAAATTGCTGAATACGCTCTCTATCTCGGGGTCCTTTGAGCGCACTGAATCAAGTGATTTACGGGCCAATCCCAGGGAGGTCAGGGTGCCATTCTCTTCATCTTCAACAGCGCTGATAGCTGTGGCGATGGCAACTCGGAATTCTTCAACCGAGCTAAGTTTTGAAATTTCAATTTCAATCTGAACCAGCTCGCCACTCTTAGGTTTTAACTTATTAAACGCATTAGTGAATTCCGTTAGCTCAGCTATCTCAGCATCGCGCTTGCTGGCCGCGCTCTTTAGCGTTGCGATACGACCTTTGAGGCTTTGATAAGTACTTAACTCAAGTTGATACGCCGTCAATACTTTCAGTAGTTCAGAGCCGGAATATCGATCAAGTAGTTCGCGCTGTTTTGAACTCTTGGTGATTTGTAAATTTGCGGCCTGGCCGTGAATCTCAATTAATTCAACTGCCAGCTCGGCTAACGTCCCGGCCGGAATTGAAATTCCGCCAGCGATAGCTTTACTTTTGCCATCACTATTAACGTTGCGCGTAAGAATTAACTCATCACCATCGAGGTCTGCACCTTTTTCACTGGCGCTATTGGCAATCTCTTTAGTGACCGAAAAACGACCACTTGCAACTAACCGCTCTTGCCCAGTGCGTACAAGTGCTGCATCGCTTTTGCCGCCAAGAATTAAATTGAGGGCAGTTAGCACCATGGTCTTACCGGCACCGGTTTCGCCAGTTAAAACAGTTAAGCCGGGTTCGAATTCAAGTGTGGCAGATTCAATAACGCCGAGATTTTTTATCGTGATCTCGCTTAGGAAAGAGCGTTCACTCACCGCGCCATCCTTCAATCGGTAACTTGAACTTGGCCACGATGCGATCGGTGAAAGTAGTTGCCACGATATGGGAAAGCAGAATCTTGCTCGCATCACGGGTAATTCGAACCTGATCGCCGTTAACTAATGGGAATTTACGTAGCGCATCTGCCGAAAGCAGTGCCTCATTAGATTGAATTTCAACGACTATTTCCGACTTTGGTGAAATTACCATTGGTCTAGCGAAAAGTGCGTGTGCTGAAATAGGCAGAAGGACTAGGGCTTCGACCTCTGGCCACAAGACTGGACCACCGGCACTGAACGCATAAGCTGTTGACCCAGTTGGAGTTGAAGCAATTAAGCCATCGCAGCCCCAGCGCGACAATGGACGACCGTCAATCTGCACAAAAAGTTCAACCATTGTGGTGTGCTGACGTTCAACCGTTACTTCGTTAAGCGCCCAGCCTGAATTCACTACTTTTCCGCTTCGAATAACTTCGTAAGCAAGCACCATTCGAGAATCCAGTCCATAACTTTTATCAATTACAGATTTAGCAACGGCTGAAATTTCGGGGCGAATAACTTCGGCCATGAAACCCACGTGGCCAATATTTATTCCGAGTAACGGAATATTTCGTTCACGCGTTAATTCTGCTCCACGCAAAATAGTGCCATCGCCGCCGAGCACGACCGCGATTTCTATTTCGGGCAATTTCTCTGCCGCACTATTTGTAACACCACTGATTGAAACATCAGAAATTGTGTACAAATCAAAATTCGCATCTTGTAGCAAGCCTGCTAAAACTGTAGCTGCTTCGACCGCTTCGGTTCGTGACGGATTAACAACTAAAACTGCTGCGCGCTTCTGGCTCATTATTGGGGCCCGATCTCAATTGCGCGATCAAGTGCTGCTTCATCTATTGCAGGTGCGCCACGACGTAACCATAAGAAATATTCCACATTTCCAGCAGGTCCCGGAAGTGGGCTCGCAGTTACTCCAAGAGTTCCGAGACCAACATCGTATGCCGATTCGGCAACTTCCATGACTGCTGCTTTACGAAGCGCTGGGTCGCGCACTACCCCACCAGCACCTAGTCGTTCACGACCAACTTCAAATTGTGGCTTAACCATTAAAACGTAATCGGCTTCGGGCTTTGAAACGGCAGCAAGTGCTGGCAACACCAAAGTAAGTGAAATAAATGATAAATCAGCCACAACTAAGTCGATGGGATCGCCAACTAACTCGCCAGTTAAATGACGAATATTTGTCCGATCAAGAATTACCACTTTCGGATTTTGTTGAATTTCCCAAGCCAATTGCCCATAACCAACATCAGCTGCAACTACACAATCAGCACCCCGGCGTAACAAAACATCGGTGAAACCACCAGTGGACGCACCAGCATCTAAACAGCGTTTTCCCTCAACCTTGATATCTGTAAAAGTATCAAGTGCTCCAGCTAATTTGTGTCCGCCTCGAGAAACAAAATCATCTCGGTCGCCTGCAATAGTTATCGAAGTTTCAGCATCAACTTGAGTTGCAGGTTTTGTTGCAGGAATCCCGCCCACTAATACTGAACGAGACTCAATCAGATCGGCAGCATGCTCGCGCGAACGAGCAAGTTCGCGACGAACCAATTCTGCATCGAGTCTAGTTTTCATAAAAGCGAGATTACCTAATCAGACCGTTAAGTCTTAGAGCCCGTCAATCGAGGTAAGAGCCTGGTTTAATTTCTGGTGAAGTGCTTCATAGCGTTGACCATGCTCGGTAACTTCAAGTGAATCAATTTCACTTAGTTCCATTTTTACTTCGTCAACAATACTTACTTCATGCTGATCCATTTACTTGCTCGCTTTCTTGACAGCGCTCTTTTTAACTGTTGATTTCTTAACTGCTGACTTTTTGGCAACCGGCTTCTTTGCGGCAGTTTTCTTAGCAGTTGCCTTTTTTGGAGCTGCTGTTTTCTTAGCCGCTGTCTTCTTGGCAGACTTAGCAACTACTGGTTTACCACCGAGTTTTGCGACTTCGGCTGCCAAAGCCTCAAACTCGGCACGCTTTACAAAACCCATTCGAAGAACGGTGGACTCGACTTCTTCTTCGATCTTCTGCTTAACGGCTTCACCGCTCTCGCGAACCCAAGCATTTACTGAATTCGCAATCTCAGCTGCTGACTTCTCATTAACGCTGACCTTATTGATGTAGGTGCGTAGTGAATCGAATAGATCGTTAGCCATCTTGATGCTCCTTTACTGCGGCTGCCAGCTAATGCCAGCAAACTCTTACCGCTAGCCTACCTTGCGTACTTTCAAGCGCAATTGGAGCGGCCCAGAGCAGTACTTAGAGTCGCGTGATCTCGCTTGCATCGATCTGCCAACGACTTGCCAGCCCTGTAGCGCCTCGCCAAAAGCGCCGTTTTATCGAGCCAGAAATTTCGACCCATTCTTCAGATTTTAAAGAGTTGGCGCTACGCCGCAATTTTGAACTCCAGGCACTTATATCAATTGTGTCAAAACCCAGCTCATCACTTCGCGCGATGACGATACGAAATTCAGCCACCTTGTCTCCACTGGGTAACTCTTTCTCAACAGCCACCGAAGAAACTCGGCCGCGTAATAAAACATCATTAAGCGCCAAGGTCGAATCCAACTCAACTGCTGCTTCTCTCGTGGCTTTCTTGCTTAACTTCTCTTTTACCGTCATATCAAACTCCTTAATAGATCTTGGAGTTGAATCTTCTATTTTGTCGCTGACAAATATGACTGGCTGGAAACTTTTGCTGTGGATAGAATTATTCAGCAGCTCGATCTAGTGCGTCGGTAATTTCATCAACATCTATTTCAGCGCATTTGCTAAACCATTCAATGGCCTCAGCCTTGCGACCAGCAGCGTTTAACGCATCGGCGTACGCGTAACGCAAACGCACTGCCCATTCTTCGCCTTCGGTTTTTAACTCTTTACAAGTTAACGTAATTACCGCTGCATCAAGTTCACCTAAATCACGTCGAGCACCGCTTGCAACAATTCGCATTTCAATTTCGCCAGCTTTGTCCAAGCGTTTTACTTCAGGTGAACCAGCCATATCGAGTGCTTTTAGTGGACGTCCTAAACCGCGTTCACAATCAGCCATTACTGGCCACGCTGAAACATCGCCGGAAATTCGATTAGCAGCACGCAATTCCTTTAGTGCAATTTCATAATGGCCAGCGCGATAAGCAGCATAACCGGCACTCTCGCGAACAACAGCTAAGCGACCGGCATGGTGTGCTGCTGCGACGCCATGCTTATGTGCGCGCTCTGGATCTTCGTCGGCGAATAGTGCGATGCAAACCAAGTGTCTAGCAACGACTTTAGCGTTCTCGGCTGAAAGGCTTAGTAACTCTGCGCGAGCTGTTTTTTCTAATTCTTCACCCGTGACATCTTCGGGAATATCTGGTTCAAAAATTCTTGGACGTAATCGTGATTGATCGCGATCCATCGGTGTTGGGCGAATTCCACGCGGATCATTTGCATCACGACCTTCGCGATTTCTACCCGGTGCACTCGGACGAGATGAAGAACCACCGCGCGCCGGTAAATCTTCGCGTCGTCGAGTTGAATTCGGTCCTGAAGGTCTTGATGACGGACGACCGCTTGATGGACGACCTGAATTATTTGGTCGTTCTGAATTTCCGCGACGTTCTTCCATGTGCTTATTCTCTTATCTCTATTGAAATTTAATTTGCTTAACCACTCGTTTTAGAAGAATATTTTGAAAGTGAACTTAAGAATTTAACTTCCAATTCAAATCAAAATATCTGCCGAGAAAATAAAAAAGGGGCGCTCGTGAAAGCGCCCCTTTTTATAAAAGAAGTCCGGCGACGTTCTACTCTCCCACAAGGTC
>CAZFZK010000081.1:0-5768 GCA_964523605.1 uncultured Candidatus Planktophila sp.
CACCGTGCGGAATAACTGCGCCACCAAGTTTTGGCGCTTGCATATTGTCGAATTCATCGCGCAGCGCTTTTCTACTCTTCGGCTTTCGCTTTGAACTCTTGCTCGCATTTTTTCCGAACGCGCCACCGGCGCCGCCACGTTGAGGTGGACGACCGCCACCTGGACGCGCTGGACCACCAGCTGCTGGTGCACCAACTCCAGATGGACCGTTAGAACGATATGGACCAGCAGAAGTTGAACCACCAGCAGTACGAGGTGGGAAGTTTCCAGTACCAGTACCAGCACCTGCTGGACGTGGTGAATTTGGACGTGCTGCAAAACCTGGGCGAACTGAACCTGGTCGCGGACCTGCCATACCTGGTCGAGGTGCACCTGCTGTTGGTCGAGCCGGTGGACGTGGAACTGCGCCACCAGTTGAGAATGGATTATTTCCAGGACGTGGTGGGCGTGGAACTGCGCCACCTGAAGAGAATGGATTATTTCCAGGACGTGGAGCTGGCGTCGCTGGCTTAGGACTTGATAAACCATCGGCAACTGCAGCATCATTTTCAGGAGTAGCAGGTCGCTCAATATTGCTCTCGGCAATCGCGCGCTCTTGGGCAGCCTTTAGCGCAGCTAAATCAACACCGAGTTCGGCCGCTAATTCAGCAGCTAACTCGGGATTAGCTTCGCCCTTTTTGGCAGCCGTCTTCTTTGCAGCAGCTTTCTTAACTGGCTTAACTTCTTCTTTTGGTTTGGCATCTGGATACAACGCAACCAGTTTGCGCACTACCGGCGCTTCAACTGTTGATGATGCAGATCGGACGAACTCGCCCAATTCTTGGAGCTTTGCAAGTACTTCCTTGCTCTCCATGCCTAACTGTTTTGCTAATTCGTGTACGCGGACCTTTGCCACAGTTCTCCTGTCTTGGCCCGCGCGCCTGATGCGATGCGAGCCTTAGTTGTACGACCTCATAATTCTGACGAGCTCATTTAAGTTTCATATCTTTCGCATCCATTTCGGTAATTATTACTTTTTGTAAATCTGTTACATCTGGCATAGAACTTAATCGAAAGGCCCACTTAAGCGCTTGTCGATCAATTGCCATTTTTAAACATTTGCGATGAACCCATGCACCTCGCCCGGGGGCGATTTGCGGCTGATCGAAAATTACTTTTCCATCAACTAAGACCATTCGCAGCAAGTTCGAAGGTGAGTCAGTCTTGCGACAACCGATACAACTCCGAATCGGATTCATATCAAAAGTCTCAATTCCTAGCCCTGCGAGCCTGATTACTAGGTGCAGTCTACACGGGATTATCTGGATGAATATCTATGCGCCAGCCTGTTAACCGTGCGGCCAAACGGGCATTTTGCCCATCTTTGCCGATCGCGAGCGAGAGCTGATAATCCGGTACAACTACTTTGGCTGAGCGCGTGAATTCATCAACGACCGTAACGCTGCTTACTTTTGCTGGCGCTAGCGCGTTTGCTACAAATGTTGCTGGGTCTTCAGACCAGTCGACGATATCGATTTTCTCGCCATTTAATTCATTCATAACGGCTTGTGAACGTGAGCCCATTGGGCCAATCAATGATCCCTTTGGGCTAACACCTGCGCGATGTGAGCGAACTGCAATTTTGGTGCGATGACCAGCTTCTCGAGCCACGGCCATGATTTCAACAATGCGATCTGTAATTTCTGGAACTTCAAGGGCGAAGAGTTGTTTAACCAGTGCTGGGTGAGAACGTGACAACATAATCTCAGGGCCCTTAAGTCCTTGCTTAACTTCAACCACGAAACATTTAATGCGATCGCCGTGAACATAAACCTCGCCAGGTACTTGCTCTTGTGGCGGAACTCGACCTTCAATACGGCCCAAATTCACATGAATCATTTTTGGATCGCGACCTTGTTGCACAATTCCAGAAACAACATCGCCAACCGAAGCGCTGAATTCACCGACAATTTCGGCGTCATTTGTTTCGCGCATTTTCAGGCGGATTACTTTGCGGATAGTAGCCATTGCGACTTTATCAAAGCCTTCAGGTTCGTGAATTTCTTCGCTTTCGCGCACGCCTTCTTCATTAAAAGTTGGTACCCAAATATGAATCTCGCCGGTATCGCGAGCAACGCGAACGCGAGCATGGGGCTTGGCATCGGGTAGCTCTCGGTAAAGAGCGATGACTTCTTGCTCGATACCTTCAATGATGCTTAGCACCGGGATCGATTTTTCGGTAGTAAGCGCAATTAGCGCTTCAAAATCAACATTCATTACTTGTCTGCTTTGCGATTAAATTCGATCTCAACAGTTGCGCGCTTAATGTCAGCGAAAGCAACCTGCACTTCTGCTTTTGCACCAGTTACGGTTACCGCAACTTCGTCGCTAGCTGCAATACGACCTTCGACAACTTCGCCGTTAGTTAAAACTATTTTGATTAAACGATCATGATTTTTGCGCCAGTGGCGCGGCAAAGTCAGTGGGCGCTCAACGCCAGGCGAAGTAACTTCAAGGGTAAATGCAGTTTCATCTAGAAAAGCGGCTTCATCAAGAAGCGCTGAGATTGCTTTCGTGACGACAGTTACTTGATCGAGGTTTAAGGGAATATCGCCATCGACGATGCAAGTAATAACTCGCGATCTACCGGCATTTAATATTTCAACATCTTCTAGATAGAACCCGGCCCCTAAGACTGCTGGTGTAACTAATTCGCTAATCTGTTCTTTCAGGGCCATTTAAATTTCCTAACTATTAAATTGTTAATTAAGTTGTGATGCTAATTCTAACCTATGAATTAGAAAGTTTTGAACGTATCGAGTGCGACCTTAATTATCAGGGCTACCGTCACCACTAAGAAAACTTTTCGCACCAAAGTCGAACCACCGCGAATAGCTAGCTTGGCGCCAATTATCGCGCCAGTCACATTTGCCACGGCAAGCGTTAAACCAATCTGCCACAGGATTACCCCGTGCATTCCGAAGACCATGATTGCGCCTAAGTTGGTGGAAACATTTACTACTTTGGCTATTGCTGATGCGCTTAAGAATGCAAAACCGAGACTAACCATTGCTAAAACTAAGAAGGAACCGGTACCTGGCCCAAAGATGCCATCGTAAAAACCGATGATGGCGGCAATCAAAATGCCTAACAATGTGCGGTGCTTGGTCGAATGTTTCATGGCATCGATTTGGCCGAGCTCTGGTTTATTAAAGGTATAGATCGCAACCGCGATAAGAAGAACCAGAACTACTGGCCGGAAATATTCAGTGGGCAACTTTGAAGCCAGGGACGCTCCCCCGATTGAGCCAAGCAGCGCAGGAATAACTAGCGCCAGTAAAAACTTTGGGTCACTTTTTACACTCTTGCGATAAAGCCGAGCTGAAGCGGTTGTGCCAAAAATCGAGATTGATTTATTGGTTCCCAGAATTTCAACAGTCTTGTAATCACTTAAGCCGATCAATAGGGCTGGCAATTGAATGAGCCCGCCGCCGCCAGCAATTGCATCAATTAAGCCAGCTCCGAATGCGGCGATAAATAGAAAGAGCAGTGTGTATAGCGATAGATCGGAGAGCATTAATTACTTAATTGCAGCCAATAGCGCCGTGATTGCGTTAACAGCTTCGCCGACTGCGACTTCAGATTTCTCGCCGCTCTTGCGAACACGAACTTCGACATTGCCATTTGCAAGTGCTTTACCTACGACCACAATAATTGGATTACCGATTAGCTCGGCATCTTTAAACTTAACGCCAGCACTTGGATCGCGACGATCATCAAGCATTACCGAAATTCCAGTTGTCTCTAGTTTGATTCCTAGATCAAGGGCCGCATCGAATATTGTATCTTCTTTACCAGTTGCCACAATATGAACTTTGGCTGGTGCTAGATCAACTGGCCAATTAAGACCAATTTCATCATGAGTTTGTTCAGCAATAGCGGCAACTGCGCGTGATACACCGATGCCATAAGAACCCATGGTGACAATCTGAGACTTACCATTTTGATCAAGCACCGTCAGATTTAACGCCTCGGCATATTTGCGGCCAAGTTGGAAAATATGTCCGATCTCGATAGCGCGATCGATTACAACTGGAGTTTCGCACTCAGGGCAGGCATCGCCGGCGCGAACTTCGGCTGCTTCGACGTAAGCATCTGGCGTGAAATCGCGACCATTTACTACGTTTCGAGCATGGCGATCTTTTTGATTCGCCCCAGTTACCCATGATGTTCCCGGAGCAATGCGGGGATCGGCGTAAACCGTGATGCCTGATTTCTTAGCATCTTGCGGCCCGATATACCCCTTGACCAAGGCTGGAAACTTAGCGAAATCCGCTTCTTCAAAGACGCGAAGGTCGTGGATACCACCAATATTTTCTTGGAAACGCTTTAAATCAACTTCGCGATCGCCAGGTACTAAGACGCAAATAGCCTTGTTATCTGCCATCAGCATTACATTTTTTAAAGTGTGAGCGCCAGTGAATCCCCCGCCAAACTTATTGTTTAGTAGTTCGACCAAAGTATCGATAGTTGGTGTGTTCGGAGAATCAAAAGCTTCAACTGCTGGAGTGGCAGATGAGTCAACGCTAGCAACTTTCGTAATCATTGCTTCAACGTTTGCGGCAAAGCCACACTTAGGGCAAAGCACATAAGTATCTTCACCAGTTTCGCAAGGGGCTAAGAATTCTTCGGATTTTGAGCCACCCATTGCGCCAGAGACTGCTTTTACAATGTTGTATTTCATGCCTAGGCGATCAAAAGTTTTTACATAAGCTTGGCGATGATTTTGGTAAGAAACTTCGAGACCGGCATCATCAATGTCGAAAGAGTAAGAATCTTTCATGACAAATTCGCGGCCACGAATAATTCCACTGCGTGGGCGAGCTTCATCGCGGAACTTAGTTTGAATCTGATAAATGCTAAGTGGTAAATCTTTATAGGATGAATATTCGCCTTTAACCATCAAGGTAAACATTTCTTCGTGTGTTGGGCCTAGTAAGTAATCGCCACCTTTACGATCTTGCAATCGAAATAGCGCTGGCCCGTATTCTTCCCAGCGGTTAGTTGCTTCATATGCATCACGCGGTAAAAGTGAAGGAAAATTAACTTCTTGAAATCCTGCAGCGTCCATTTCTTCGCGGATCACTCGCTCAATATTACGAAGTGTGATTACGCCAAGTGGTAGCCAAGAATAAATTCCGGCAGCAATACGACGCACATAACCGGCGCGAACTAATAGTTTGTGGCTAGCTACTTCAGCATCTGCTGGATCATCACGAAGGGTGCGCAGAAAAAGCGTCGACATCTTTAGCATCAGGAAGTGCTCACAACTGGCTCGCCCGAAGCAACGCCGGCAGCCTCCATCTCTTCAGCTAAACGCATGGCTTCCTCAATTAATGTTTGCACAATCATTGATTCAGGTACGGTCTTAATAACTTCACCTTTAACAAAGATCTGGCCTTTGCCGTTACCTGATGCAACACCGAGATCTGCTTCGCGTGCTTCGCCTGGGCCATTTACTACGCAACCCATAACTGCAACGCGAAGTGGCACAGTCATTCCTTCTAGGCCAGCCTGTACTTGTTCGGCCAAGGTATACACATCAACCTGAGCACGGCCACATGATGGGCAAGAAACAATTTCTAGCTTACGTTGGCGCAAATTCAGCGATTCTAGAATCGAGATGCCAACTTTGACTTCTTCAACGGGTGGCGCTGAAAGTGAAACGCGAATCGTGTCGCCAATTCCTTCAGCTAATAAAATTCCAAATGCAGTTGCAGATTTAATTG
>CAZFZK010000082.1:0-1803 GCA_964523605.1 uncultured Candidatus Planktophila sp.
ATCGATGATGTGAATGTCATTGCCGATCTGGCAAGACTTAAAGAACAAGCAGCTGTAGTTGATGCAATGCTTTTGGAGTGCGTAAAGCTAGATGATGTGCAGATCGAGTTTGTAAATTACGAGGACAAGTTGGTTAAGCGTTGGAGATCTACGATTTTGTCTCAAGCTATTCATCATGCTACTGAACACAGAGCTCAGATAGCATCAGCTCTTGAAGCAAAGGGTTTTACTCCGGTGAATTTGGATGACTTAGATCTGTGGTCCTTTGAAGAAAGCGTTGGTTAAAGAATTATTCATTGAGAATGAATTGCATCATGGACGTATTGGGCTAACCCTCTCACGCGTCCGTCGTAATACTCTTTGAAACGTGGATCTTCGATGTACATCAAGGCAAGGTTTTTCTGCATTTCGACAGAACAGTCATAAAACCATTTGGTGATTGCATCTCTGTGCGCTCGTACGGCTTCTTGGGCTTTAGGGGAGTCAATTGGCAGTGAGTTGCCAAATGCGTACACGAACAGTTCCGTTGCAGCCTCTTGATCTACTTTGGCGGCTTCGAAATCTTCCTTTGAATACTTTGAAGTTTTTGAGGTGGACTGACGGTAAGCGTCGGTATCTCCCCAACGCTCGTGTACTTCATTTTCAAATTGGCTCATGTGAGTGAATTGAAATAAGTGATGATTGCTCCTGCAATAGTTAGATTGATTGCATCATTTGCTGTCTCAATAATCCAAACCTTTAGCGATTCTCCGCCGAATACACGGTGGCTTAGCGAGGCGAACATTCCAATTCCAACGCCAAGTGCAAGGCCTACAAGAGAGCCATCAACTTCAGAAAAATCAGGATTGTTAGTTTGTAGTGAGTTAATCACTAAAGCAAGAGTCAGTGTTTGAATAAGTACGCCAACAATTGTTCCGCCAAAGAGAAGAACTGGCTTGTTTTGCTCACCTGTTAACTGACCTGAAGCATTGCCCTTTGCTCTCATCCAAACCGGATAGAAAGTCTTTGGACCGAACCAGATCGCTCCACTAATGAAGGAGATAAAGAAAGCAACGAGAATGCCGATGTAGTTGAACTCTGAAAATGTCATGGATGAATTTTACATAGTGTCTTTGTAATATCGGGTAAATTAGCTTTATTATTTGGTTATGCGCTTCTTAATTTCTGTAATTGACACTCAGACGCGAGCCCCTCATGCGCCTGAAGAGATGAAGGCCATAGATGATTTCAACGACAAGATTGAAGAGGCCGGGCAACGCCTATTTGCATGCGGTATTGATTCTCCCGATAAAGCAGTAGTTTTTGATTCACGTAATGGTTCCGAAGTATCTGTCCCTGGCCCACATCATTCTTCAACTGAATACTTCAGTGGCTTCTGGATCATTAAAGTAGATTCTTTAGAAACCGCACAACATTTAGCAGCAGAAGGCTCTAAAGCTTGTAATCGTAAGGTTGAACTTCGTCCTTTGTTTGGTTAACGCTTACTTTCAGTTAGCCATCTCTTACGCTCGGATTCAGGCAAGCGCTCAATTGCATATCTCAACATCGTGCGTGGCATTTCAGGGGAATGTTGTTTTAGGAATCCACGGAGCAACATCACATCTTTTTTGCCCATCTCGCGGAGCATCCAGCCAACAGCCTTGTGAATCAAA
The DNA here is from genome assembly GCA_964523605.1 of uncultured Candidatus Planktophila sp. Lineage (GTDB taxonomy): Bacteria > Actinomycetota > Actinomycetes > Nanopelagicales > Nanopelagicaceae > Planktophila. The sequence continues at coordinate 1,653 of CAZFZK010000082.1, forward strand.
TCTTCTTTATCCTTAAGCAGTGCTTCGGAAATGATGATGGTTGGTTCCAATTCGCCGGCACGAATTAGGGCAAAAGTTGGCCGGTTTAGACCGAAAGCCCACCATAGGCTAACTATCTCGGCTCAATCATTATTACTCCCTAGCTCAATTT
>CAZFZK010000082.1:1813-5743 GCA_964523605.1 uncultured Candidatus Planktophila sp.
CAAAGATTTTGACTTAGAGAACTTGATAAGTAGAGGCATGGGATCTTCAACTTCAGTTAAGTAAACACCCATCCATGGCGCTGATACATCAACAATGTCCCAGTTATTGATTCGCTCCTCTCTAACTTGCTTCAAGTAGAAATCAAATATCTTCTTACGATCTTGCTTTGATTTTGCAGCCTTGAATTGCAAATTAAGAATTATCGCAGCACATAAGCGTGCTTCATGAAAGGGGGAATTAAAGAGTTTTTGAACTTCTGCTAGTTCTAACTTCTTGAATGAATTTGCAACTGATCGTGTCTGGGGAACGGTTCCGCCAAGAAAGAGATCACCTTCAGCGTATTCACCTGGGCCAGTTTTATAGAAGCGCGCAAGGTCGCTGACTCTGCTCTTTTTACCAAAAGCTTTTAGCTCAGATAAAGCAATGCTGGCACTCATACGTGAAATATACACAGCACCCCTCCATTACTTTCTAACAGTGCCAGGAGTAGCCTGCAAAAGGTCCGTCACATCGGTGACATTTTCAAAGGAGAAAAAATGACCGATTATGTAGCCCCTGGACAATCTGGGAGCAAAGTTACTTTCAAGCCACGCTATGACCACTGGATCAACGGAGAATATGTAAAGCCGGATTCTGGTCAGTACTTTGAAAATGTCACACCAGTAACTGGAAAAGTATTTTGTGAGATTGCACGAGGTAATGCAAAAGATATTGATAAAGCACTAGATGCAGCACATGCCGCAGCAAAGGGATGGGGAAAGACTTCTGCAACAGCTCGGGCAATCATTCTGAACAAGATTGCAGATCGCATGGAGCAAAACTTTGAAATGCTAGCCGTTGCTGAAACGTGGGATAACGGAAAGCCAATTCGCGAAACTATTCATGCAGATATGCCGTTGGCTATAGATCACTTCCGTTACTTCGCAGGAGCAATCCGTGCACAAGAAGGTTCGCTGGGTGAACTTGATGAAGACACAGTTGCGTATCACTTCCATGAGCCACTAGGTGTTGTCGGTCAGATTATTCCGTGGAACTTCCCAATCTTGATGGCGGTATGGAAATTAGCTCCAGCATTAGCTGCAGGTAACTGCATTGTTCTAAAGCCAGCTGAGCAGACACCTGCATCCATCATGGTCTTGATGGAACTGATTGCAGATCTGCTTCCACCTGGCGTACTAAATGTTGTTAACGGATTTGGTGTTGAAGCAGGTAAGCCGCTGGCATCATCACCACGCATCGCAAAGATTGCATTTACCGGTGAAACAACAACTGGTCGATTGATCATGCAGTACGCATCAGAAAACATCATCCCGGTAACGCTAGAACTTGGCGGAAAAAGCCCGAATATCTTCTTCGCAGATGTTGCAGCTGAAAATGATGCTTTCTACGACAAGGCACTTGAAGGTTTCACAATGTTTGCTTTAAACCAAGGTGAAGTATGTACATGTCCTTCACGTGGTTTGATTGATACCAAGATTTACGACAAGTTCTTGGGAGATGTCACAAAGCGCACACAGGCTGTCGTTCAAGGTCACCCGCTAGATCTTTCAACAATGATCGGTGCGCAGGCATCAAATGATCAGCTGCAGAAGATTCTTTCCTACATTGAAATTGGAAAGAGGGAGCCAAAGTAATTACTGGTGGAGAACAAGCCGATCTTGGTGGCGAATTATCCGGTGGCTACTACGTAACTCCAACAATCTTTGAAGGTAGCAACAAGATGCGTATATTCCAAGAAGAAATCTTTGGGCCAGTCGTATCGGTTACAAAGTTTGATGGTTTCGATAATGCAATGGAAATTGCAAACGATACTTTGTACGGTTTAGGTGCAGGCGTGTGGACTCGTGACACAAACACTGCCTACCGTGCAGGTCGTGAGATCAAAGCCGGACGTGTGTGGACAAATTGTTATCACGCATATCCAGCAGGAGCAGCTTTTGGTGGTTACAAGTCATCCGGTATCGGACGTGAAAATCACAAGATGATGCTTGATCACTATCAGCAGACAAAGAACTTGCTTGTTTCGTATTCACCAAACAAGCTCGGATTCTTTTAAGCCGATTACAGTTGATGCATGGGGAATCCATTACGCGTCGAATTGACCGAGATAGCCGAAGAATTACTTCGGAAATTAACGGCAATTCATGGCCCATTGATGTTTCATCAATCAGGTGGATGTTGTGATGGATCTTCTCCCATGTGTTATCCAGCAGGAGAATTTCGCGTTGGTGGACAAGATGTAAAGCTAGGTGATTTGAAAGTGGCCGGCATTCAAGAACCAATTGGTTTCTGGATGTCGGCTTCTCAATTTGAGTATTGGAAACACACCCACTTAACCGTTGATGTTGTCGATGGCCGCGGTGGCGGATTTTCATTGGAATCACCAGAAGGAAAGCGTTTTCTAATTCGTTCTCGTCTTTTTACCGATCAAGAGTGGCAAATACTTGAGAACCAGCCTGTTCCTACAGGGGCTAACTAAACCCTCGCCATTACTATTGCCCTCTAGGAGTTGATTGGAGGGTGAGATGATCGAAGCAATAATTCTTGGAATTGTTCAAGGTCTCACCGAATTCCTTCCAATTTCTTCAAGTGCCCACATTCGTATTTTTGGCGAGTTCATGGATGGTGCAAATGATCCTGGTGCTCGATTTACGGCAATCACTCAAATAGGAACCGAGTTAGCTGTACTGATTTACTTCCGCAAAGACATTGCGGCGATTCTACGTTCTTGGTTTGGACAGACAGTTCAGCGCAAAGAACTAGTTGGTGAAGCTAAATCACAGGCTCGAATGGGTTGGTTGATAGTCATTGGAACAATTCCAATCGTTGTTCTTGGGTATTTGGGCAGCGACATCATTGAAAACAATCTTCGATCTCTATGGCTAATCGCAACAACCTTGATTGTCTTTGGTGTGATTCTTGGATTAGCAGACACATATGGAAAACGTGAGCGCACTTTGGATCAACTCAGTAATCGCCACGGAATCTTGTATGGAGCCGCGCAGGCTTTAGCGCTGATGCCTGGTGTCTCGCGTTCGGGTGCAACGATTGCAATGGGTCGTTTGCTCGGATACAAGCGCGAAGCCGCGCTTCGGTACTCATTCTTATTGGCCTTACCTGCAGTCTTCGGAAGTGGTTTCTATCAACTGCAAGGCGCACTTTCATCAACTGATAGTTCAAATGTCTTCTCACTTGCCGAAACCGCTGCAGCAACTGCGATTGCATTCGTAGTCGGTTATTTGGTTATTGCTTGGTTACTTAAGTTCGTTTCAACAAGAAGCTTTATGCCATTCATCATCTACAGAATTACCTTAGGCACAGTGATTCTTATTCTCTTGGGAACAGGTGTTATTTCAGCATGAGCAAGGCTTTAGTTGACAAGCATTTGAAAAACTTCGAAATCGGTCAGCGTCAGATTCTTAATGACTTGCGAGAAATGATTGCCGCAGAGCTTCCGACCGCGACCGAAGTCATCAAGTACGGAATCCCAACCTTCATGATTGAAGGCGTAGCAATTGTTGGTTTTGATGGCTTCAAAAAGCACAACAGTGTCTTTCCTTATAGCGGGTCAACAAATCTGATGCTTGCAAAGGAATTGGCTGGTTATGAGCAAACGAAAGGCTCTATCCACTTTGCTGTAGATAAGAGATTTCCCAAGCCACTGTTAAAGAAGATTATTAAGGCTCGCATTAGCCAAATAAATGCAAGCTATCCAAAGCGCACAGGCGAGTACCTAGAGTTTTATGGAAATGGTGTTTTAAAGGCCATAGGAAAAATGAAAGCCGAAAAACTCCATGGCGATTGGAAATGGTTTCGAAAAGATGGCGTGATTATGCGCTCAGGATCATTTAAGAATGGAAAGCAAATTGGTGTTTGGATCACCTACGACCAAAAAGGTAAGCCCTACAAGAAAACCAACTTCGGCTCTT
>CAZFZK010000083.1:0-5713 GCA_964523605.1 uncultured Candidatus Planktophila sp.
CTTGGGAGAGTTGCATCCGACCAGTTCTAGATGCGGTTTAGCAGCTACCGATCTTCACAAAATCACGAACTGCAAAACCGGGTACCGAAGTTTTATTGCCGATAGTTGAATAGCTAATTGCGCCAGATACATTTACTTTCGCAATGAAGGCATCATCTTCTTTTAACTTGAGCAAACTCTTGGCATTTCCGCTAAACATAGAATTTACGCCACTTAACCATGATGCAGTCGGAGTTCTTGAAGCATAGGCACGGAACTTTGAGCCGCCAGTGTTGGCATCAAATTGCGCGACGCATCCAAAGATTATGAAATTCTTACCCTTTACTTGAGCTGGTGATCGAGTCAAGGTATTCCATTGGAGTTCAGTTGGCTCCGAGAAGTTAACTGCTTTAGCGCCAGATGGGCACTTTCCACTCTTTACTACTGCATAACTAGATCCCTTAAGGCAAACAACGCCTTGCGCATTTAGGGCGGTTACATACTTAACAGCTGGATTTTCAATCTTGACCGGTATCACTGATTCAAGCGATGGCTTCCCAGTAGATGACGAGAACTTGATAGTGGCTTTTAGAGTAAATGGCCCTACAGCTTTTGCGATAGTGAAATCACAAAGCGAAATTGAACCCGTCTGGGTTGCTGTCTCTGAAACGAAATCAAAGTCAGTTGCTAGAGATTTGCCCGTACCGTCCAAGAGCGAGAAATCAAGGCTAGATATTTCATCATATGGATCATTTATTGAATATTGATACTCAAACGGAGTACAAGACTTTGGGTAAGGAATTTCAGTAACCGCAAAGTCGGTCTTCATGGTTATGTAGTCTGCAAAAGCGGTTGGCCGCTTAGGAAAGTTGTTATTTGGTAGCTTCGTAATTGTACTCAAGTCAGATTTACCAGTCGAATCATTGAAATTAAGAATGGTTACCAAAGTGTATGGGCCGACGGAATCCTTTAAATCATATGCGCAAATATTGAATTCGCTTTTCTGAATCTCTGGATCTCTGGAAGAGGCATAGTCGCTCTCCAGAGTTTTGCCGGTTGAATCTCTCAACTGGAAATCTACTTGTGATAACTCGATAAATGGATCGTTGATTGAATATTTAAATTCATATGGTGCGCAATCCTTAGGAAACGGAAGTTCCTGCGTGCTTAAATCGGTTGCAAACTTTAGGTAATCACCAAAAGCTGTCGGACGCTTAGGAAACGAAGTAGTTGGAACCGAGAAAGTTAAGTTCACATTTGATTGCTTTGAGCCATATCCACGCTTAACTTCGGCAGTAGCAATAAAGGAGCTAGTTGTCTCTACTTTGCTGAAATCTGATGCACTTACATACATTGTGAAATCAAGTTTTGGATCCTTGGCCATAGTGGCGTAATCAAAAGCTGAGCCAATCTCTTTGCCTTTTGAATCCTTTAATTTAAAGGTCGCAGAATCCAAATCATCCAAGAAGTTTGGCGAGTTAGGGGTTAGTACGAATTTCCAAGAACTGGTCGTGAAGTTCAAATCAGGGACAGTAAGTGTCCAGCCATTGCTAATTACATTAATGGGCGCCGCATTAGCTGCGGTCATGCCAGTACCTGTAACGCTAAGTGCGGTTATACCTAAAGCTCCCGCGCCAACTGCAACAAGATTTAGCGAAACGGACATGGCAAATGTAATTGCGCTGGAAACTATCTTCTTGGCCGTTGATTTAATCATGGGTAAATATTAATCAGGGAATCCCTAAATTGCTCTCCGAGGCAAAGCCGTTTTCCACTACCTTAAGCACATGATCTGGTGGCCGAACGAAGTTCCGACAATCCAGCATGGTCAATTCACATTGCGCCCATTGGCCGAAGCCGACATTGATGCGATTTATCAATCCTGCCAAGACCCGTTGATCCCTAAATTCACGACTGTTCCTGCTAAGTACACAATTGATTTGGCGCAAGGATTTGTACGTGAGAAAACTCCGCAGTTGTTTCAGGAGCACAAAGCGATCCACTGGATCTTTACCATCAATAAAGAGGTGAGTCCGTCAGCCTTAAAAGTTGCTGGGGAGACTTTTCTGGGTCCTTTTTCAATTCATAACATTGAAGAAAGTAATCACATCGGTGAAATTGGCTACTGGCTAAACAAAGATGTGCGTGGTCATGGCTTTGGATCAATTGGTAGCAGGATGGTTGCTAACTATGCTTTCGAAACTTTAGGACTTCGTCGCCTTGCCGGCATAGTTGATAGCGACAATGAAGCTTCGAAGAAAGTACTACTAAGGGCTGGGTATAAGCATGAAGGCTTGATGAAATCGCGAGTCACGCGTGCTGATGGAGACCAAATCGATATGGATTTATTTGCGGCAACTTCAGATACTTGGATAACTATTTGATGCGCTTGCCAACTTGTTGGGTTAGCCTTTAACCATGGAATCACTAGTTATTTGGGTTGTAATAATTTTGATGACAGCTCTCTTTAGTGGGCCAATCGCACTGTTTTTAACTTGGCTGCCAATCTTAAATCGTGAAAGCACAGGAAATATCACAGCCCTGATCCGCCGAATATTTGTAACTCTTCTTTCGGTAATCGGAAGCTTGATGTCCTTTAATCTATTCATTGCAAGCGTTGGTTTTGCTGCAACATCAATGGCGATAATTGGCTCTATCTCAGCGTTCTTTGCCGTAAAGCGCGAGTATTTTCCAAATGGTTTCGGATTTAAAAAATTTGGTGGCGGAACCGACCGCCGCAATGGTCCAAGCGGACAACACTAGATTATTTCTATCCAAATAATTTTCTACAGCACAAATTAAACAGATTCTTCTTGTACTTTGTGGAGGTGCCGGGAATCGAACCCGGGTCCTTCGGTACTGACATAGGGCTTCTACGGGCGTAGTGCGTTTATCGTTTTCTCAGTTCCGGATCTCTTACACACAAGTATCCGACAAACTCATTTGCGAAACTGTTCTCCGAAGTCGTTCGCAAAGCCAACTTCATGAAAAGCCTTCTGTCGGCGTTAGGTCCCAGGCCAAAGGCGGAGCTCTGGGCTAACGGATTACAGAGCTAGCTTAGGCAGCTAGGGTGTAATCAGCGGCAGTTGTACTGGCGCTTGATTTTTTGCACAGGTTATTGGTTTACGAGATCATCCTGGCTTCCTCGGCCCGCTTCCCCTATCCCAACATCCAAAGTCGAGACCGTTCACCCCCATGGGTGTGGAAGCAATATTGCTTCGCTATTTAGTTGTCATATCAGGGGTCGATTATTAGCGGAAAATATTTCCGCCAACAAACCAACACTTGATGGCTTAAGTGTAAGGCAGAGGTACGACAGGAATCTAATCCAGCCTTTTTTACGCTTAGAAGTGATCACTATTGAAGTTAAACGGAGCTATCGGTTAAGTGACGTTCATTGTGAAGTGAAGTCCGATAAAGCGTAGAAAATGTGCTTCATCTCCATTTTCGAAGCTTTGATCGGCAAGCGAACTTGGAAACTTCAGCAAGTCCAATAAATAATCGCTACAACTAGTCGTCGTATTTGCTCGAGCGCCCGCTCTTACCGCTATTGCGACGCGATATTTCACGTTCAATTTCGCGGCCAGCTTGCTGTTCCATCAGTGATGCGCGCTTATCGTGCGCCTTCTTTCCGCGTGCAACGGCTAACTCAATCTTTGCTTTGCCATCTTTGAAATAAAGCGAAAGCGGAACCAAAGTAAGTCCGCCGGTTTTAACTTTTGCATGCAGGCGTTTAATCTCATCTTTATGTACTAACAACTTACGATTTCGACGTGGAGTGTGGTTTGTCCATGTTCCTTCGGTGTATTCAGGAATATGAAATCCATGTTAACAAATTTAACCTCATTCGATCATGGCGAAACCGTCAACTAATGATGCGCGACCAGCACGCAATGACTTTACTTCGGTACCCGTTAAAACTAAACCGCATTCATAAACATCTTCAATAGAGTAATCGTGGCGCGCTTTTTTATTCTGCGCGATTAACTTCTTACCAATTTCTTTCATCACGATGCACCATATAAATTAGCAGTCAATTCATTGCGAGAGTAATGAGATACTTCAGCGCTGGAACAATGGTCCCAATTTCTCTTTGAAGTAGCCACGATGCACCGCCGATATTTGGCGTTAGACCTTTAGGTAGCGACGAAGTGTTACCAGAGATGCAATTGTTGATACGCCGATACCGGTTAGCAATAACCAGCCAGAAGCGATCCAGACTTCATTCCAGCCAAAGAATTTAGTAAAGGTCAGAAGTGGCGCAACCTTGCTATCAATAATACTCTTTAGGGCAGCTAATAATCCGGTTGCTAAGCCCCAACCAACAAAGGCCGAAAAGATTCCTTCGAGCAAGAATGGCAATTGAATTGACCAAGATGATGCGCCAACAAGTTTCATAACACCGGTTTCGCGGCGGCGGTTAAAAGCTGCGATGCGCAAGGTATTGCTAATCAAAAGCGCAGCAGTTAATACCGAAGCTAAGCCAACTAATAGCGCGCCGTTTCTAAGCACTGAAAGCAGTTGGAAGAACTTCTCAAGAATCGAGCGTTGATCTTGAACCACATCAACACCAGGGCGACCAGAGAATGCACTTACTACTACTGCGAACTCGGTAGGATCCTTTAGTTTTACGCGGAAAGACTCAGGTAATTGATCTGATGAAACGTTCTGAGCAATTGCCGATTCCTTAAATCGCTCTTGGAAACGTGTGAATGCTTCAGATTGCGACTCGTAGTAAACGCTCTCGACAACGCTTAGCTCTTCGAGATCTTTTTGAATCTGTAACCGCTGATCTGTTGTTACTACGCCGCCAGAACATGATGGGGTTTCACTCAAAGGACCGCAGAGAAATACCGAAACTTCGATCTTGTCATACCAGTAATCCTTCATGGCATTTACTTGGGCATTTGATAGAAGCCCGATACCAAGCAGCGACAGCGAGATTGCGACAGTCACAACAACGGCAAAGGTCATAGTCAGATTTCGGCGCAGGCCAATACCGACCTCGCTCATTAAAAACTTAGCGCGCATTTATCTGCCCCTATCCCTTGATTCCGAAAGCTGAGTAATTCATCATCAAAACTTGTGTAGATGTATTGCGATTTATCTTGGGTGTAGATGCGTAGCGATTCATCATCAACCGGTGTATCCGTAAACGCCGCGAACCTGATCGCGAATTACATGGCCGCCTTCAAGTTCAATAACTCGCTTGCGCATTTGATCCACAATTCCAGAATCGTGCGTTGCCATCAAAACTGTGGTGCCTTCGCGATTAATGCGATCTAGTAGTTTCATAATGCCAACGCTGGTATTTGGATCAAGGTTTCCAGTTGGTTCATCGGCAATCAAAATCAATGGGCGGCTGACATATGCCCGCGCAATTGCCACACGCTGTTGCTCGCCACCTGAGATCTCATTTGGCTTGCGATCGGCTTTATCTTCTAGGCCAACTAGTTCTAAAACTTCTGGAACTTCGCGGTTGATTTCTTTCTGCGAATAACCAAGTACGTGCAAAGTAAATGCAACGTTTTCGGCAATAGTTTTATTTGGCAGCAAGCGGAAGTCTTGGAAGACTGTTCCGACCTGTCTACGAAGTTCTGGCACCTTATGGTTTGCCAGCGTATTTAAATCTTTGCCAGCCACATGGATCGTGCCAGTAGAAGGACGCTCTTCGCGCAAAATCAAACGCAAGAATGTTGATTTACCGGAACCAGAAAGACCGACCAAGAAAACG
>CAZFZK010000084.1:0-5709 GCA_964523605.1 uncultured Candidatus Planktophila sp.
GCGCGAAACCGCGCCTGACTGGGATTCACAGGAGTTATAAAAATGGCCCAACATACTCTCGAAGTTTTAGTTGAAAACTCACCAGGTGTCCTGGCTCGCGTAGCTGGTCTCTTCTCCCGTCGCGCGTACAACATCGAACGCCTAACCGTTGGCCCAACTGCCAACCCCGAAGTTTCTCAGATGGATATCGTCGTTAGCGTTGAGGGCCATGCCCTTGAGCAAGTTATCGCACAGCTCGATAAGTTGATTAACGTCATATCGATCAAGGAAATCAAGCCTGCTGAGGCCCCTGAAGTTCACGATACTCAACCTGATTATCAGAATTAATTACCCAACCAACCGAAAAATAACCAACAAATAAGGAGCACGACCAAATGGCAACTATGTATCACGAAGAAGATGCCGATCTATCGATTATTCAAGGACGCAAAGTTGCGATCATTGGTTACGGTTCACAAGGACATGCACACGCACTTAACTTGCGCGACAGCGGTGTCGATGTTCGCGTTGGTCTAAAGGATGGTTCACCATCTCGCGCAAAGGCTGAACAAGAAGGTCTTCGCGTTACTAGCGTTGCCGAGGCAGTTAAAGAAGCAACTGTCATCATGATCTTGGCGCCTGATCACTTGCAGCGTCACATCTACACCGATTCAATCTTGCCTAACCTAAAAGATGGCGATGCGCTCTTCTTCGGTCATGGTTTTAATATTCGTTTTGGTTACATCAAGCCATCGGCATCAGTTGATGTTTGCATGGTTGCGCCAAAGGGCCCAGGTCACCTCGTACGTCGTGAGTACGCAGCTGGTCGTGGCGTTCCAGTAATCGTTGCAGTTGAACAAGATTCAACAGGCAACGCATGGCCACTAACACTTTCATATGCCAAAGCAATCGGCGGTCTTCGTGCCGGCGGTATTTTGACCACATTTACCGAAGAAACTGAAACAGATCTATTCGGTGAGCAATCTGTTCTTTGTGGTGGCGCATCACAACTAGTTATGTACGGTTTCGAAACTTTGACTGAAGCTGGTTACCAGCCAGAAGTTGCATACTTCGAGTGCTTACATGAACTTAAGTTGATCGTTGACTTAATGTACGAAGGTGGAATCGCAAAGCAGCGTTGGTCAGTTTCTGATACTGCTGAATTCGGTGATTATGTTTCAGGCCCACGCGTTATCGACCCACGAGTTAAGGAAAACATGAAGGCAGTTCTAGCTGATATTCAAAGTGGTGCTTTTGCAAAGCGCTTTATTGATGATCAAGAAGCTGGCGCCCCTGAATTTAAATCACTTCGCGCTAAGGGCGAGTCACACCCAATCGAGTCTGTTGGTCGCGAACTTCGCAAAATGTTTAGCTGGATGAAGCAATCTGGCAACGATGATTACAAAGAAGGCAGTGCATCCCGTGGCTAAACCTGTTGTTTTAATTGCTGAAGAATTAAGCCCAGCGACGATGGAAGCGCTTGGCCCGGATTTTGAAGTTCGTCATTGCGACGGCGCAAACCGAGCCGAACTTCTTCCAGCACTTGCTGCTGGCGTTGATGCAGTTCTAATTCGCTCTGCAACCAAAATGGATGCCGAGGCAATTGCCGCGGCTAAAGGTTTGAAAGTAATCGCACGTGCCGGTGTTGGCTTAGATAACGTAGACATTCCAGCATCTACAGCCGCAGGCGTCATGGTTGTTAATGCACCAACTTCAAACATCGTTTCAGCTGCTGAATTAGCAATCGCGCTAATTTTGGCATCTGCTCGTTTTGTTTCACCCGCACATGCAGCACTTCGCAATGGCAAGTGGGCACGTTCTAAGTACACCGGTGCTGAGTTATTTGAAAAAACTCTGGGCATCGTTGGTTTTGGTCGCATTGGTCAACTAGTGGCACATCGCATGCAGGCATTTGGCATGAACGTGGTTGCTTATGATCCATATTTGCAACCAGCACGCGCCGCCCAACTCGGCGTAACTCTTATGGAACTTGATGATCTTTTAGCTGCAAGCGATTTCATTACGATTCACTTGCCAAAGACTAAAGAGACTGCCAACTTAATCGGTGTCGAAGCACTAAAGAAAGTTAAGCCATCAGTTCGCATCATTAACGCTGCTCGTGGTGGCGTATTAGATGAAGCTGCGCTATTTGATGCAATCACCGAAGGTCGTGTTGCTGGTGCTGGCCTTGATGTATTTGCAACTGAACCTTGCACTGATTCACCACTATTTACACTTGATCAAGTAGTTGCCACGCCTCACTTAGGTGCATCAACTGATGAAGCTCAAGAGCGCGGAGGTATTGCAGTAGCTGTTTCAGTGCGCAAAGCACTGGCCGGCGAGCTTGTGCCTGATGCCGTAAACGTAAAGGGTGGCGCTATTCACCAAGATATTCGCCCATCTTTGCCACTTGTTGAAAAGATGGCGCAGATTGCAACCGGTATTGCAGGCGAACTTCCAGTTTCAATGGAGATCACCGTTCGCGGAGATATCTCTGGTCACGATTCATCAGTACTTGCAATCAGCGCACTTAAGGGCGCGCTAACTGCAACTGGTGCTGAAGAAGTTACTTATGTAAACGCACCTGGAATTGCAGCCGAGCGCGGAGTTACTTCATCAGTTACGACAGACCCAGATAGCCCGGAATACCGCAGCATGATTTCGTTGCACTGTTCACTTAGCAACGGTAAATCACTAAAGGTCGATGGAACTTTGATGGGTATCCGTAAAGTCGAAAAGATCATTGCAGTTGATCAATTCGATCTTGATCTTCCACCAACTGATAATTTGTTATTCCTTCGATACACCGATCGCCCTGGCATCGTTGGTGCAGTTGGAAACATTCTCGGTAGCGCAAAAATCAACATTGCAGGTATGCAGGTTTCTCGCGATACAGCTGGGGGAGAAGCGCTAATGGCTATTACCGTTGATTCACCGGTAACTGATGAACTAATCGCAGCTGTTGCTAAAGAGACTGGTGCCGGTTCAGTTCGCTCTGTGACTTTGGTGAACTAATGGCGCATTTCAACTTAGCGGTAATCGCTGGCGATGGTATTGGGCCAGAAGTAGTTGCTCAAGGACTTCGAGTTTTAGATTGCGTTGCTGCAAAGCATGGCGCAACATTTACTAAAACTTCTTACGATCTAGGTGCTGCTTACTGGCATCGCACAGGCGAAGTTCTACCTGATGCCACTTTGACCGAGCTAGCAAAGTCAGATGTGATCTTGCTAGGCGCAGTTGGTGACCCAACTGTTCCAAGTGGAGTTCTAGAGCGCGGCTTGCTGCTAAAACTTCGCTTTGCTTTCGATCACTACATTAATTTGCGACCAGCTAAGTTGATGCCAGGAGTAACTGGCCCACTTGCTACTAAAGCGCCAATTGATTTCATCGTGGTTCGCGAAGGCACCGAAGGCCCATATGTTGGCGCTGGCGGCGTACTTGCTGAAGGCACTGAAAATGAGATTGCAACTGAAGAATCCCTAAATACTCGTCGTGGTGCAGAGCGGGTTATTCGCGATGCGTTCGCTCGTGCAAGCAAGCGTGAGCGTAAGAAGTTGGCGTTGATCCATAAGAACAATGTGCTTACTCGTGCTGGTGGTCTTTGGACACGCACTTTCAACGAGGTTGCAAAAGAGTTCCCAGAGATTACGACCGAGTATCTACACGTTGATGCAGCATCGATGTTCTTCGTTACAAACCCAGAACGTTTCGATGTTGTAGTAACTGATAATTTATTTGGTGACATCTTGACTGATATCGCTGCTGCTATCTGCGGCGGAATTGGATTAGCTGCTTCAGGAAATATCAACCCAACCGGCAAGTTCCCATCAATGTTCGAACCAGTTCACGGTTCGGCGCCTGATATCGCTGGAAAGAATTTAGCTGACCCAACTGCCACAGTTATGTCAGTTGCAATGTTGCTAGATCACATGGGCCTAAGTGATGCTGCTCGCGAAGTTGAAAAAGCTGTGGCTCAAGATTTGCTTAACCGCGGCGATAAGAAACGTTCTACTACTGAAGTCGGCGATGCGCTGCTTGCATTGCTAACTGCATAGGCCAAGAAGGGAAATACAATGAAGTACCGCCTTTCTACCACTGCTGTATCTGAAGCTGATCGTGCCGAAAAGATTGCAAACCCTGGCTTCGGTAAGTACTACACCGACCACATGGTTATCTGCGAATGGAATGAAGCAACTGGTTGGGATGAACCCGAGCTAATTCCATATGGCCCACTCTCATTAGATCCAGCAACAGCGGTTTTTCATTACGGCCAAGAAATTTTCGAGGGCATGAAGGCTTATCGCCAACCCGATGGCGGCGTTTCTCTCTTTCGTCCAGATGCCAATGCAATTCGTTTCGCTCGCAGCGCTAATCGCTTAGCTCTACCTGAAATGCCAATTGATTTGTTTATCAAGACCGTAGAAGAGCTGGTTAAGACTGATGCCGGCTGGGTTCCAGGCAAGATCGGTGAAGCCCTTTATTTACGCCCATTTATGATCGCAACCGAAGTCGGTCTTGGCGTACGCCCATCAAATAAGGCAACTTACTTACTTATCGCAACCCCTGTTGGTGCTTACTTCGATCCATCAAAGGCGGTTAGCGTTTGGATTTCAACTGAATATGTTCGCGCAGCTCTCGGCGGAACCGGTGAAGCAAAGTGTGGTGGCAACTACGCAGCTTCACTCGTTGCCCAAAAAGCGGCAGCAGCACAAGGTTGCGATCAAGTCGTTTGGATCGATGCCGTTGAACGCAAATGGGTTGAAGAAATGGGTGGCATGAATCTTTACTTCGTTCGAGGTAAAGGCGCCGATGCAACTGTTGTTACACCAAAATTAACCGGCACTTTATTGCCAGGTATTACTCGCGATTCAATTCTTAGCGTTGCTGCCGATCTTGGTTATAAAACTTCGGAAGAAATGATCAGCATTGATGATTGGCGCGATGGTGTAGCAAGTGGCGAGATCACCGAAATTTTTGCTTGCGGAACTGCTGCCGTGGTTTCACCAGTTGGGCAAGCTAAAAGCACCATGGGCACTTGGGTAACTGGCGATGGCCAACCAGGTGTAATCACCATGCAGATTCGTAACACGCTACTTGGAATTCAACACGGGACAATCGCAGATACTCATAACTGGGTTCATAAGGTTCTCTAAGAATTTAACATGACAATCAACGACGCCTTTCATATCTATGACACCACTCTGCGCGATGGCGCGCAGCAAGAAGGCCTTAACCTTTCGGTGCACGATAAGTTAGCGATCGCTCGTCACTTAGATGATTTAGGTGTTGGTTTCATTGAAGGTGGTTGGCCAGGTGCTAATCCAAAAGATACAGAATTTTTCGCTCGCGCTAAGAAAGAGTTGCAACGAAAGAACGCCACTTTCGTAGCTTTCGGTGCGACTCGTCGTCCTAATGTGAAAGCCGCCGATGATGCTCTACTTGGCGCACTTCGCGATAGCGGAGCACCAGCCGTTACGTTGGTGGCAAAGTCTTACGATCGCCACGTTGATTTAGCCCTTAAAACCACACTTGATGAGAACCTCGCAATGATTCGCGATTCGATTACTCATCTGCGCGCCGAAGGTCAACGAGTATTTCTTGATGCCGAGCACTTCTTCGACGGCTATCGCTCTAATCGCGCCTATGCAATTGAAGTTGTTCGCGTTGCCGCTGAATCTGGCGCAGATGTAATTGCACTTTGCGATACCAACGGTGGCATGTTGCCTGATG
>CAZFZK010000085.1:0-5666 GCA_964523605.1 uncultured Candidatus Planktophila sp.
TTTTCCACTTCGGAATCTCGCGACTTCCAAAATCTCGCTTAATTGGCTTGCTCATATTTCCTCCAGGAAGTGAAAGCTTGGTCTAGGAGCGATAGCCTACGGGCGATATGGATACCAAGTCACAACGAATAGTCAGCCCAATAGACGGGGCGTGGTCAAACACACAGATTATGGCCAGCCTTGCGAAGGCTTTGGTTTCTGATGGCCCAGCTCTGGGATTTGGCTCTGTAACGAGTACTCAAGTTGAGGCAAAGACGGCAGTTGTTGTTACTTCGACCGGTAGCACCGGTGCTAACAAGGAGATCGCACTTAGCGCAGGAGCATTGTTGGCCTCTGCCAAAGCTGCGAACAAATTTCTGAACGCAAAATCTGGCGAGACTTGGTCTCTCCTGCTTCCGCTTACACACATTGCGGCCGTAAATGTTTTGGTTCGAAGTTTAGAACTTGGCACTATCCCCGTAAATTTAATTGACCTTGATGGCGAATATCCGCAGGTTGATTACACCGCAATTGTTCCTACGCAACTGTTCAATGCTCTTAATGGTGACGAGCGCTTACTTAAGCATTTACAAAATGCTAAGGCGGTTTTAGTTGGTGGTGCTGCTCTTACTGCTGAGCTTCGAATGCAAGCAACTAATGCCGGTATAAATGTAATAACAACTTACGGTATGTCTGAAACTTCAGGCGGTTGTGTTTATGACGGAGCACCACTTGAAGGAGTTCAGGTAGCGATATCTGATACTGGATTCATTAAAATTTCAGGACCAGTTCTAGCCAATAATTTAAACTTGGATTCGCAGAATTGGTTTGTCACAAGCGATCTCGGTGAATTAGTTGATGGCCGACTAACTATATTTGGACGCGGAGATGATGTAATTATTTCAGGTGGCGAAAACATCTCGCTTTCAGAAATAGAAAAAGTGATTTCACAGAGTTTCAATAACTTTGAATTTGCTGCTTTCTCAGTTTCCAGCGAGAAATGGGGTCAAGAACTTCATGTCGCTACAGTTAATGCCCCGACTGAGTTTGCAGAGCAAGTAGTGGGACTTTTGGCCGAAAAATTCGGCAACGCTGCTAAGCCAAAACGGTTTCACCAGTTATCTGCGCTACCTTTGATTGGTATCGGAAAAGTTGATCGCAACGCACTCACACAATTAGCGCTGAAATCGGAGTCTTAGTTTGAATAAATGGGTTCTTGGTGCTCGCCCGCGCACTCTTCCAGCTGCTATCGCGCCAGTATTGGTTGCGACTTCATTAGCTGCCAGTGATGCCAATTTTGTAATGGCTGGCTTAGCTTTGGTAGTCAGTTTGGCGCTACAAGTTGGCGTTAACTACGCCAATGATTATTCTGATGGCATAAAAGGCACTGACGATAATCGGGTTGGTCCAACTCGGTTAGTTGCTTCAGGTTTAGCAAGTGCCAAATCAGTAAAGCAAGCCGCATTCATATCTTTTGCAGTTGCTGCTGTAGTCGGATTAATCCTTGCGGTTTCAACATCGCTCTGGTTAGTAGCAGTTGGCGCCACTGCGATTTTGGCCGCTTGGACATATACCGGAAGCAAGCGACCTTATGGATATCTGGGTTTAGGCGAGATCTCAGTATTTTTGTTCTTCGGGTTAGTTGCCACAATGGGTTCTTACTATGTGCAGACTGAGAAATTAACTTGGCAGAGTTTTGTGGTCGCAATTCCCATGGGTTCTCTTGCTTGCGCGCTTTTGGCCATCAATAATCTGCGGGATCGCGCCCAAGACGAATTAGTTGGTAAGCGCACTCTGGCCGTTCGACTTGGTGATGCTGGTGCTCGCAAACTTTTTATCGCACTTTTGTTATTGGCTCATATCTCAGCACTTTCTATCCCAGGGGAAAATACCCTGATTACGCTGGCGCTGTTACCGCAAACTTTGATTATTGCTAATCAAGTTCGAGCTGGCGCAAGTGGGCCGGCGCTAATTCCATTCTTGGGTAAAACCGGTCAACTACAGCTCTGGTTTGCAGTCGTCTTCGCCCTGGCACTGGCACTGAATTAAGAAATCGCTAAACTAAGTCCATGGCCAGAGTTCTATTCATAATTTTTACAATCGGTATCCAGCTATATGGATTAATTGATTGCGCTCAACGCGAAGATAGCGATGTACGTTCGCTACCTCGTTGGGGCTGGCTAATTATTATTGTTCTGGTTCCAACGCTAGGCGCTATTGCTTACCTAATTGCTGGGCGACCAAAGCGTCCTGGTGGTGGCACGAAAAAACCAAAGCGCACTATCGCACCCGATGATGACCCTGATTTCTTGCGTGGACTTTAAAGCGAGGCAAAAGCCTCATCAAGAACGCTCATTGCATCAAGCAGCAATTCATCTGAGATAACAATTGGTGGCAAGAACCGAATTACATTTGAATAAGTGCCTGCTGAAAGTAGCAAGACACCTTTCTTTGCACAGAAATTAATTACCTTTGTCATCGCTTCAGTGTTTGGCTCAAGTGAACCTGGCTGAACTAATTCAATAGCTTGCATCGCACCACGGCCACGAACTTCGGCAATGATCGGATACTTTGCAGCAAGCGCGCGAAGTGAATTTCCTAGAATCTCGCCAACTTCGCGAGCGCGTTGAATTAAGCCATCTTCTTCAATTGTTTCAAAGACGCCAAGTGAGGCGGCGCAAGCAACTGGGTTTCCACCGTAAGTGCCACCTAGTCCGCTTACGTGCACAGAATCCATTATCTCGGCGCGACCGGTTACTGCAGCCAGCGGCATTCCACCAGCTATACCTTTTGCAGTAATGATCATGTCCGGAACAACATTTTCAGCTTCAACTGCAAACATGTTTCCAGTACGAGCAAAACCAGTTTGAACTTCATCAGCAATAAAAATAATTCCGTTTTCAGCACAATACTTTGATAAACCAGGTAGGAATCCCTTAGGCGGAACGATGAAACCACCTTCGCCTTGAATTGGTTCGATCAGGACTGCCGCTACATTCTTAGCGCCAATTTCTTTTTCAATCTTATGTTCGATTTCTTCTAGCGCATCTTTAGTGATCGTTGCCTTATCGCCCAACCAACGAAGTTCGTATGGCATTGGCATGCGGTAGATCTCATTGGCAAATGGACCGAAACCTTCTTTATATGGCATGTTCTTGGCAGTTAGTGCCATCGTCAAATTAGTACGGCCATGATATGCGTGCTCGAAAACTACGATTGCTTGTCGCTTTGTTGCATGACGCGCAATCTTTACGGCGTTTTCAACTGCTTCAGCACCTGAATTTACCAAAACTGATTTCTTTTTATGAGTACCAGGAGTATGCGCATTTAACTTTGCGCATACATCGATATAGCCCTGGTAAGGCGCAACGGTAAAACAAGTATGTGAGAAAGCTTGGACTTGTTCAATTACGCGATCAACCACACGTTGCGCGCTGTTACCAACATTGTTTACGCCGATACCTGCAGCCATATCAATTATCTGATTGCCATCTAGGTCAACCAGAATCGCGCCACCAGTACTTGCAATTACGGCAGGAAATGCAATTCCCAATCCGCCCGAAACCTCTTCACTGCGTCGCTGAATCTCCGCTTTTGATTTTGGTCCAGGAATCTCTGTAACCAAGAGACGTTGCTGAGGAACTGAAGTAAGTACGGTCATGAGTAAAGTCTAAGGCCATATTTCCGATCGGGGCGCCTAGAAGTTAGGCTTGCCACTATGACCTACCTCAAGGCGCTGCGTGAAGATGCTCCGCTCTTAGATGCTTACCTTCGTTACTTCGAAGTAGCCCGAACTCCGTTCACAATTCCAGGTCATAAGCAGCGAGCAAGCAAACTCGATTTAGGTTTAGGCGCAGTAGTAGATAGCGATACCCCGCTCTACGGTGGCTTAGATGAAATTAAATTGACTAACCAAACCTTAAGAAGTGCTGAATCACTGGCCGCTAAATTATGGGGCGGCGATTACGCACGCTTCTCAACCGGCGGTTCAACTCATGTTAACCAAGCTGTCATCCTGGCTCTTGGTAAACCTGGCGACAAAATCGCAGTTGCTCGCACTGCACACCGCTCAGTTTTAAGTGCTTTGGTTTTAGCAGGGCTAGAGCCAATTTGGTTGTCACCCGAAATTGACCTGGCAACTGGTGTGCCAACTGGAATTCCGCTTTCCGAACTTGAGCGAGTGTTACCGCAAAAGCCAATCGCACTTCTGCTAACAGAACCTGGTTATTTAGGAACCATTTCGCAATTACCTGAATTAATCAGCAAAGCCCATGAGCATAAAATTCCAGTAGTAATCGATGCTGCTTGGGGAGGGCATTTCGGTTTCCACAATGATCTACCAAGACATGTTCTACAACTAGGTGCCGACGCTTTGATTACTAGCACTCATAAAGCCCTACCAGGATTCAGTGCATCCGCTCTCTTGGTTGCTCGCGGTGAATTCTTAAATCTAGATCGCTTGGAACAAAGCTTTGAAACAACTCATACAACTTCACCTGCTGGTGCACCACTTGCTTCTATTGATGGTTGCCGTGCTCTACTTCAATATCGTGGCGAAGAATTGTTAGGTCAATTAATTGAGAATGTGACTAACTTTAAAGCGCAGATATCAGCTAACTTCGATCGCCCTATCTTCTTATCCCCCAGTGATTTCGCACCCGGTCGCTTTGATCCCGTAAAGATTGTGCTCCGGGCAAATCAATTAGGTACTTCTGGCGTCTTGATCGAAAACGAATTATTGAAGGCAAATATTCGAGTTGAGATGGCCGATCGCGACACCGTAGTTTTCTTAGCTACATTGGCTGATGATCAGGAAAGTTTTGCTGTCTTGAGTAAGGCATTGCTTCCAATCTTGCAAAAACTAATGAGTGCACCAAGAGATTCAGCAACTGCTTTAAGTTGGTCAGTAGTTCCACAAATTAGCCTTTCCATGAGAGCTGCTTACTTTTCTGATACCGAAATGATCGCTGCAGATAGCGCCGAAGGCCGAATTTCAGCCGACTTGATTGCACCTTATCCGCCAGGTGTTGCAGTAGTTGCGCCCGGTGAAGTCTTAACTAAAGAGATTTTGATTGGTTTGGCTGCAAACAAGTCTGCTGGGGTTCGCATTGCTTATGCCACTGATCCAACACTTCAAAGTTATCGAGTTGTTAAATCAAATTAACTGACTTCAAAAGTAAATGATAGAAGGTCATATCTGCCCAGGAGAACCAATCTCTCGTAAAAATCCGCGGATTATCCATTCCCACTGATTCATGCATTTGATTCGTGCCGGCGTGACTTAATTCCAAAGCTTTCAAGCACTCTTCGATTTCTAACTGTGAGGTGCTAGTAATTCCTTGCATAGCGATACCCAACGGCCAGACTTGATTCTCGGGAGTATGTTGTGAACCTAAACCAGTTAAGACTTTGCCGCTGTAAAAATAGGGATTTCTTGGACTCAAAATAATCTCTCGAGTATTTAAGTAAATCGGGTCTAATTCCGAGCAGACCCCAAGGTATGGAAGTGAGAGCAAGCTCGGGACATTTGCATCATCTTGCAGTAAATAGTTTCCTAACCCATCGCATTCATATGCAAATATTTTCTTACCCGCTTCTTCAACCACGCCATACTTCAAAATTCCAGCATTGATCTCGCCACTAATTTTCCGGGCCCGAACTTTACTTTTCAGATCCCCAAATATCTC
>CAZFZK010000086.1:0-5437 GCA_964523605.1 uncultured Candidatus Planktophila sp.
GTGGCGATGATTGGGATGATGCACTTGTGCAACATCTAGTAAAAACATTTGCTGCGCAATCTGGCATTGACTTAGCAAAAGACAAAATGGCGATGCAACGCGTTCGTGAAGCTGCTGAAAAAGCAAAGATCGAACTTTCCTCATCACAGCAAGCATCAATTAACTTGCCATACATCACTGTTGATGCTGAAAAGAATCCATTGTTCTTGGATGAAACAATTACTCGCGCACAGTTCCAATCACTAACTGCCGATCTACTTGATCGTTGCAAGAAGCCATTCCAAGCAGTTCTAAAAGATGCTGGAATTCCAATTGCAGATATTGATCATGTGGTTCTAGTTGGCGGTTCAACTCGTATGCCAGCAGTTGTTGATCTAGTTCGCGAACTTACTGGCGGAAAAGAGCCGAATAAGGGCGTAAATCCCGACGAAGTTGTAGCCGTAGGTGCTGCTCTTCAAGCTGGTGTTCTAAAGGGCGAAGTTAAGGATGTTCTGCTTCTCGATGTGACACCACTATCTCTTGGTATTGAAACTAAGGGTGGCGTGATGACTAAATTGATCGAGCGCAATACAACTATCCCAACAAAACGCAGCGAAATCTTTACAACTGCCGATGACAATCAACCAGCTGTACAGATCCAAGTTTTCCAAGGCGAACGCGAGATGGCGGCTTATAACAAAAAGCTCGGCATGTTCGAACTAACCGGTCTTCCACCTGCACCACGTGGAGTCCCACAGATTGAAGTTGCATTCGACATCGATGCTAACGGCATCGTGCACGTATCAGCTAAGGATCTTGGTACCGGCAAAGAGCAGAAGATGACTATCACCGGTGGATCATCACTTTCGAAAGAAGAAATTGATCGCATGATGAAGGATGCTGAATCACATGCCGAAGAAGATCGTAAGCGCAAAGAAGAAGCAGAGATCCGCAACAACGGTGATTCACTTCTTTATCAAACTGAAAAGTTCTTGAAGGATAATGAAGATAAGTTCACCGAAGGCGAAGCTGCTGAAAAGAAAGCTGAAACCGAAACCGAACTTGCTGTACTTAAGAGTGCGCTAGAAGGTAGCGATCTTGAAGCAATCAAGGCCGCAACTGAAAAAGTTGCAACTGTCAGCCAAGCACTAGGTGCCGCACTTTATGCAGCAGCAGCTGCAACCGAAGGAGCAGCAACACCTAATGAAGATGGTGTGGAAGACGCCGAGATTGTTGATGAAGGAAAGTAATTGACTTCAGAAACTCAAGAAAATATCGAGCCGGCTACAGAAGAAGTTGGTTTTGAACATCCAGAGGCGGGTCAAGAAATTGACCCGCTTGCTGTGATGACTGCTGACCTACAACGCTTACAAGCCGAGTACGCCAATTACCGCAAACGAGTCGAGCGCGACCGTGCAGTTGCTTCAGAAATAGCAATTGCTTCTGTGTTAAATGAGCTATTACCACTATTAGACGGGCTTGATAGAGCAGCCGAGCACGAAGAGTTAACTGGTGGATTTAAGGCAATTGCCGATCAATTAACTTCAATAACTTCACGCATCGGTCTCGAAAAATTCGGCGAAGCCGGAACCGAGTTTGATCCCCAAATTCATGATGCGTTAATGCATGAAACATCTGCAGATGTGTCAGTTCCTACGGCTACCAAGATTCTGCAAGCTGGTTACAAATTTAAGGATCGCGTTTTGCGTCCAGCCAGCGTTGCAGTCACAGATCCAGCGGGAGAATAAGCAATGGCAGCGCGCGACTTATACGAGAAGGATTTTTATAAAATCCTGGGCGTATCAAAGAACGCGCCTGCCGATGAGATTAAAAAGAAGTATCGCTCACTTGCGCGCGAACTGCACCCAGATAAAAATAAAGGCGATGTAAAACTTGAAGAGCAGTTCAAAGCTGTCTCAGAGGCTTATGACATTTTGGGTGATGATAAAAAACGCGCAGAATATGATGAAGCTCGTTCGCTATTTGAAAAAGGTGGAATGCGAGCCCCTATGGGCGGTGGTAATTTCCAAGGCGGAGATTTCGGTGACATTTTTGGTGGCGGTAACCCGCAAGATATTTTCGCAAATCTCTTTGGCGGCGGTCGTCGCGGACCACGCAAAGGTCAAGATCTACAAACTGAAGCAACAATTACTTTTAAAGAATCTATTTTTGGAACCACGCTAGATCTTCGACTTTCAACCGATGGCGGTCCAGCGCAAAACATAACTGCACGAGTACCGGTTGGTGTTAATGATGGGGCGAAGATCCGAGTTAAAGGAAAAGGTGCCCCAGGTGAAGCTGGCCCAGGTGACCTTTTTATTTTGCTACACGTAAAACCACATTCTGTTTTTGCACGCAAAGGCGAAAACTTAACAATTACTTTGCCAGTTACATTTCCAGAAGCAGCCCTTGGTGCAGATATAAAAGTACCAACACTTACTGGCGATGACGTCACTGTTCGCCTAGCGCCAGGTACCTCAAATGGCCGTGTTTTACGCGTAAAAGGCCGGGGTGTGACTAAAGCTGGTGTTACTGGAGATTTGTTAGTTACGGTTGAAGTGCAAGTACCAAAACGACTCGATCAAAAAAGCGAAGAAGCGCTAAAGAACTTTGCTCGTGCTACCGAAGGCGAAGATGTTCGCGCTGACTTTAATAGCAAGGCAAATTCATGAACATTGATAATGAGAAAAATCTGCCAGATGATGATGCTGGCGTTTATGTAATTTCTGTTGCGGCCGAATTATCGGGCATGCACCCACAAACTCTTCGTCAATACGATCGCATGGGCTTAGTTTCACCTGATCGTACCTCTGGTCGAAATCGCAGGTATTCGTTGCGTGATATCGCTTCCCTTCGAATGGTGCAACGTTTAGTCGGCGAAGGAATTAATCACGCTGGCATTAAAAGAATAATTGAACTCGAATCGGCTATGGCTAACATGGCACTCGAAGTTGCCAAATTGCGAATTGAAGTTGATGCTCTAATCGAAGCCAATCCAACGCTTGCCAACTCTAAAAGACCAAGTTTAGAGCCGCGTAAAAAACAACCAGTAATTCTTTATGAAGAAGATAAGTAGTTAGAAGTACTGCCCTTTACTTTTCCAACCGCTCAAAATTTGTTCACCTGGAGTTTTTAGAACATCCTCTAGAACTGCGGCATAAATATCGCGGAAATCAGTAGTCACTGCCAAATCACCATTAACCAATTTTGAAAGTGAAGGCTGATCACCGTAGAAGCCACCTTTAACCCGATCACCAATTAAAAAGACTGGGCCAGAGGTTCCATGGTCTGTGCCTTGAGATGCATTTCCTTTTACGCGTCGACCAAATTCAGAATAAACCATAGTGACAATGTCTTTACTGCGAGAAGTATTTTTCATCTGACTAGCAAATCTAGTCAGCGCAGCAGAAACAGTTCCCAGAAGCGCTGCCTGGGCATTTGCCTCATTAGCGTGAGTATCAAAACCACCAAGTGAAACCGACCAAACCCTCGTTGGAGAGCCTGCTGCAATGAGTTTGGCGACTACATCTAACTGCTGCGACAAATTGGAATCTCCACCAGCATTGCCACCATTTACGGTTGGTAAATCATCAGCGACGGGTGCCGGCATCTTAAGTACTGGAGTTACCGTATTTGAAACACTAAACAACGTGCGCATAGATGAAGCTGCAGCCGCCATAAGTTTGTTATCACTTGATGCAGCTTTAGCTAACTTTTGACAATCTTTGGCAAATGTTCCAGTCGGAATTACTAACCCGCCCAGCGGTAGCGCAGAACCAGAACGTTTTTCACCGGCCAGAAGTGGTGGTAATACCGAACCCAAACTAATAGCCAACATTGGATCTACTTCTTGTGATTCGACCCAACGTCCTAACCACCCACTGTTTAATCTGGAAACTGGTGCGCCGCTTTGCCAAATTGCCATCGAAGTAAAATGTGAATGATCAGGTTTTGGATATCCAACACCTCGAACTATTGCTACCTTCTTCTGATCCCACATTGTTTTTATTCCAGTCATTGCTGGGTTCAAACCTAATTGATCATCAAGTTTTAATACTTTATCGGCAGCATAGGAAATGTCTGGTCGCGACGAGAAATAAATTGGATCGGTATATGGCACAACAGTGTTGAGTCCATCGTTTCCACCATAAAGAGTCACCACAATTAAAATCGGAGTGCCCAATGGCAGTGGTCGAGTTTGCGCAGCTTGCGCTATATCTTCCATAGTTAAAAGTGGCGCTGCTGCACCAACTGCGGCGGCACCAGAGAGTTGTAAGAACTTTCGTCTCGTTAAAGTATCCATTTGCTGCCTCCTATGCGCTAACTACATATTCCGGACTGCAAATTGCTAATTGCAGTAATTGGGCAGGGGTACTTTTCACGCCATCTAATGCCAAACGGGTGCGATTACTAAATTCCAAGATACCTAATTCATCTTGTAACCAGGCAATGCGCTTATTTGGCGCGATAGCTGTTAAAGCATTTAAATCCGCCTGTTTTATCAACCAAGCCGCAAATTGAATGCGAGATTGAGCGCTAGCAGAACTTAACCATGATTCATCGGTCGGCCATCCGCCAACGTTAGGTGGGCTAAAAGGAACTTGTGCCATTTTATCTAAATAAGCTAACAATTGTGCAGGCGTCTTTAGCGCAGATGGGGTTAACTTTAAATATCTGGCAACGCCAACAAACCACTCAACCGGTGCTTTTACTATTGAATAATTAGGGTTACTCAAGATTGTTGAATCGGTAAGTGCCGTAACTAATTTACTAATATCTCGGGATTCAAAAGATTTCTCTAATAAATTATCACTCGGTAACTCAATCTGGCTCGAGATAAATCGGAACCAAACTCTTTCTGAGATAAATTTAGCATTATCTTTTTGCGCTAATAAATGTGCTGTGGCGCTAGGGCCATTGAAGGTAGTTGAATACCCCAAGATAGTTTTTACATTCGGATCGAACCTTTTTGAATTAAAAGTTACTTTCCCAGATGAGCGTTCAATCTGGTATCCAGTTAGCGCTCGAGCTAATTCACGAACATCGGTTTCGGTATATCGGTTTACCCCGAGAACGAAAAGTTCCATTAACTCGCGAGCTAAGTTTTCATTAGGAGCTTTGACGGTGTTATCGCCGCCATCAAGCCAAAATTGTAAAGCGCCATCGTTTAACATCGCATTAGCCATCTCGCCAAAATTACCTAATGCATATTTGCGTAATGTTTGATTCTGCAAATACATTGGGTAGGCAAAATTTAACTTCCCAATCGCAGTTGCCCAGTGGCCATGCCAGAACCAAGTCATACGTTCAGTAAGCGCGTGATCAGAAAGAGCCATGCGATCAAGCCACCAAAGTGGTAAATCCTTAACTTGTTGGCGAAGCGCAATATTAAATTCAATTAGCGCGCTAGTTTTTTGATCAGGCCGTGGTCCTAAATTTGTAATGTTTGGTTCAGCAA
>CAZFZK010000087.1:0-5405 GCA_964523605.1 uncultured Candidatus Planktophila sp.
CACTTTTAGCTACTAAAAGATATTTAACCAAAAATGAAATTTTTCGAAATATTGAAGGCTACGAAGGTAGCGCTGAAGCAAAAGAGCGAATGTTTGAACGCGATAAAGATGATTTGCGTAAATTAGGAATTCAAATTGAAGTTGGGGGATTAGATCCACTCTTCGACGATGAAGCTGGTTATCGAATTCGTCCCGAGAGTTATTCACTTGCATTACGTGACTTAACGCCCACTCAAGTTACCTTGCTTTCATTAGCAGCTCAAGCTTGGCAAGATGCCGCGTTTACTGATTTATCACAGCAAGCTTTACGGAAATTGACCTCGATCGGCTTAGATACTGACTCTTCGCAAATACCCGTAATGGCACCCAAACTAGTTGGCGCGGATGAGAAATTGCGAAGCGCACTAGATGCACTAACTTCATTAACCACAATTGAATTTGATTATCTAAATGTTCACGGCATAGCGCAGAGAAGGCGCTTACAAGTTTATGGGGTCCAGGCACGACAATCACATTGGTATCTCATCGGACAAGATGTTGAAAAAGCCGCGATTAGAAACTTCCGAGTAGATCGAATTCAAGGAAGCGTAACTTCAATCGGAAAGTCTCAAAGTTATGAAATCCCAGCTAATTTTGAAATTACCGAGCTAGAACCAGCGATTCAAACGCCTATGGCAGTATTGCAAGTCAGACCAGGATCCGGCTATCAATTACGTCGAATGGCCGCCACGGTTGAAACTGCAGATGACTGGGATTTATTAGAGGTTCCCATTTTTGATCTTGAATTCATCACAAACTTGGTCCTTTGGCATGGCGAAGATGTGATCGTCAGTTCACCTGCTCAACTTCGCGAAAACGTCATTACAGCTCTTGAAAAGTTGGTATCAACTCATGGCTAAACAAGAATCCGGCTTGGCCCGTACTGCGCGGCTTTTAGATTTAGTTCCTTACATAACAACCCACCAAGGCATTGCAATTGCTGAACTCGCAAAGATTTTCAACACAACAGTCAAAGAGATCACCGATGACTTAAACACACTTTGGATGTGTGGACTTCCTGGGTACACCCCACTAGAGCTTATCGATCTCGAATTTGAGTCTGGATTTGTATCAATTCGAAATGCCGAAACACTTGCTGCTCCACGTGCGCTTGATCGTGCCGAAGCGCTTTCGATTTACATGGGTTTAGATCTTTTAGGTGATGAGCTGGGAACTTCAAATGAATCGCTAGTTTTGGAAATTGCGAAACTGCAAGGTCAACTACGTACACAACTGATTTCCGCGCCTCAAGTTCAAATAGAAGCAAGTTTAAATTCGGAATTTCGAGCGCTCATTTTGCGTGCGATTCGTCGTCGCGGTTGGCTTGAGATCACCTATCACTCGGCAGCAAACGACCAGGTAACTAAGCGACAAGTTGCCCCCTATGAATTAGCGCAATCCGGATCACATGAGTATTTACAGGGTTATTGTGCTAGCGCCAAAAGTATTCGTAACTTCCGGGCTGATCGAATCATTGAAGTAACAGAAATCCAAGATCAAGTTTGGCCAAGCAACCAAGTAAATTCCCATGAAGAAACGATTGAATTTTCGGTCAAAGTTCACAGCGCCTCTCGTCAAGTTCGCGAAGTTCTACCGCAAGTCACCTCCGAAACTTCAGCAGCGCAGATCCAGGGATTTAGTTCACAATGGATATCACGTGCAATTTTGTCCCTTGGGGGCCAAGTTGAAGCGGTCGAACCAACGCAGGTTCGGGCAACTGTGCGAACACGGGCAATGGCAGCATTGAAAAATTACCACTAACTTCTAAAGAAAGTTCTGGGCTAGAGTCCAGTTTTATGCGCTAGCGTTTACCCATAGAAGTTGAAACTAAAGGAGTAATTAAATGCCACGTGGTCAAGAGTTAATCGTAATTCTGATTGTTATCGCTGTGCTCTTTGGGGCCAAGCGCCTGCCAGATTCAGCTCGTTCACTTGGTCGCTCCCTACGTATCTTCAAATCTGAGATGAAAGAGATGAAGGACGACGATAAGAAAGATGACGACTCATCTACTAAGTAGTCATTCTTTTTATGTCCAAACGCAACAAAGGCAAGATGCCGTTACTTGAACATCTCAGTGAGTTCCGAAAGCGATTTTTACGATCAGTAATTGCGATTCTGGTCGCTTCAACTGCTGGTTGGTTTCTATACGATCGCATAATCACGCAACTTGCAAAACCCGTATGTGATCTGGCTGCTGCTCGAGCGACTGGTTCTGATGAATGTGGCTCGCTATACATAAATGGGATTTTGGGTCCTCTAAATCTACAAATCAAGGTCGCGGTACTAAGTGGGTTAATAGTTGCTGCTCCAGTTTGGCTTTATCAGCTTTGGGCATTCATAGCACCAGCTCTGCACCGCAAAGAAAAGCGCTACTCAATTCTTTTTCTTGCGGCAGCAACTCCATTTTTCGCGATAGGCGCGACTATTGGTTATTTGATTTTGCCTGTTGCCATCAAGGTTTTATTTGGATTCACCCCAGATGCGTTAACAAACTTGGTTAAGTTCGACGATTATCTGGATTTCGTACTACGAATGATTCTGTTATTTGGTTTAGCTTTTGAACTTCCAGTGTTCCTGCTGACATTTAACTTAATTGGTTTCTTGCGTGGGTCGGCAATTCTCAAGCCATGGCGTATTTGGGTATTCTCAATAACGTTGGCGGCTGCGGCTCTAACTCCGACTTCAGATCCAATAACTATGAGTTTCCTTGCCGGCCCTTTGATATTTCTCTACTTCATAGCTGGACTTATCGCGCTCTTAATTGATCGGCGCAGGGATAAACGAAAAGAAGGTCAAGATTCGGAGAAATTTGATCCTTCCGCATCACCAATAGATTAATTTAGATCGGTAAGTTTGGCTTATGTGGCTCGTGGTCGTAAATCCGAAAGCTGGCTTAGGCGCTGCTGCATCATTGGCGACACAAGTAGTCGGATTCCTGCAGTCAAGCGGTGTTTCATACCGAATGGTTTCGCCCAATAGCGCTGCTGAAACCAAGGCCATTGTTAAACAATCTTTGCAACTAGGTGAGATAACCAAACTGCTCAGCGTTGGGGGAGACGGTTTATTCCACCTGTTATTGCAACTAGCTGTCGAGTTCAATGTTCCGTTAGCGATCGCTCCAGGTGGAACTGGAAATGATTTCTACCGAACTCTTGGTTGGTTTAAAACCAACTTAACAGATTATCTTCATCACGTAGTTAATACTGAGCCATCTTTGATAGACCTCGGAGTTGTAGATGGCGAGTATTTCGGCGCCGTTTTATCAAGTGGATTTGACTCAGTAGTAAACGAGAGAGCGAACAAGATGAAATGGCCGAAGGGGCCAGCAAAATATAATGCGGCAATTGCACTTGAGTTACCTAAATTTAAACCTATCGAATTCAAAATATATGCCGACGAGAAGATTCTTGAAGTAGAAGCGATGTTAATCGCCATCGGAAATGGAAGTTCATATGGGGGCGGAATGCAGGTCTGTCCAGATGCGGATTTACATGACGGATTATTTGACATCATGATTTTGCATCCCGTTTCAAAGTTAGAATTCATTAAGGTTTTTCCGACGGTATACAAAGGCACACACATTGAGCACCCGCAGGTTGAAGTCCTCAGAGCAAAGCAAGTACGAATTGAGTCCTCGGCAATTGCATATGCCGATGGCGAACGAATCGGTCAATTGCCAGTTCAAGTCGAATCTTTTCCACAAAGCCTGCTAACTTGGCCCGCATGAGCGGTTCGAATCAACTTTCTCCCGCCGAAGCCTATGCAGCCGCAAAAGCACGAGCTAAACACTCAGTAACTCAGGAGTTCATTGATTCCTTTGATTTCGGATTCGATGACTTTCAAATTCAAGCGTGCCAAGCGCTAGAAGATGGCCATGGCGTATTAGTCGCTGCGCCTACCGGGGCCGGAAAAACTGTAGTGGGTGAATTCGCAGCTTTCTTTGCTCTTAAAAATGGCAAGAAATGTTTCTATACGACTCCGATCAAAGCGCTCTCAAATCAAAAATTTGCCGAATTTGTAGAACGATTTGGTGAGGAAAAAGTTGGTTTGCTGACTGGCGATACCAGCATTACCAGTGAAGCAGACATTTTAGTTATGACAACTGAAGTTTTACGCAACATGCTTTATGCCGGATCTAACACACTCAATAATTTAGGTTGGGTCGTAATGGACGAAGTTCATTATCTGGCCGATAAATTTCGCGGAGGTGTTTGGGAAGAAGTCCTAATTCACCTCATGGAGAGCGTGCAAGTTGTCTCTCTTTCTGCGACTGTTTCAAATGCCGAAGAGTTTGGTGAATGGTTAAATGAAATTCGCGGTAATACCACAGTCGTGGTTAGTGAAGTCAGACCAATTCCGCTTTACCAACATGTACTTATTGGCCAACGACTAGTAGATCTCTTTAGCAAACCTGGGCAAGTAAATCCAGAGATTCTAAAGCTCGAGCGCGAAGCGATGCGCAAAGTCCATACTGATCGACATCGACGAGAACGATTCGGCCAAAATGAAAGTCGCTTATCTCGTGCCGACATTATCGAGAAACTTAATCGTGAGAATTTGTTGCCTGCAATCACGTTTATTTTTTCTCGAGCAGGATGTGATGCTGCTGTAAATCAATGTCTCAATGCTGGATTGCGTCTTACTAATTCTGAAGAACGAGCCGAGATCACAAAGACCGCTTTGTATTACACCCAAAACTTAGCCGAAGAAGATCTTGCGGTGCTGGGCTTTGATCAATGGTTAAGTGCTCTGGAACGTGGCATTGCCGCACATCATGCGGGCCTGCTTCCGAGTTTCAAAGAGGCCATCGAAGATCTATTCAAACGAGGCTTAATTAAGGCAGTTTTCGCGACTGAGACCCTGGCACTTGGCATCAATATGCCAGCTCGTACGGTGGTCTTAGAGAAATTAACTAAATGGAATGGCGAAGCACATGTGCCAATCACTCCGGGGGAGTACACCCAGTTAACTGGTCGTGCAGGTCGTCGCGGCATCGATATTGAAGGTAATGCTGTTGTTCAATGGTCGCCTTCAGTGGATTCGGCAACTGCCGCTGGTTTAGCTTCAACTCGAACTTATCCGTTACGTTCATCGTTTACGCCTACGTACAACATGGCGATTAATTTAATTAGCCGATTTGGCAGAGAGCGAGCCCGTGGGTCACTTGAATCATCTTTTGCGCAATTTCAAGCAGACCGCGCAGTTGTTGGCCTAGACCGACAAGTTCGCCGAAATCAAATAGCTATCGATGAACTTGTCGATTCTGCACAATGTCATCTGGGTGATTTTAATCAATACGCATCAATGCGTCGTGAGATCAAAGAACTAGAAGCTCTTTTGTCAAAGCGCGGTGGCCGGAAAACTTT
>CAZFZK010000088.1:0-5402 GCA_964523605.1 uncultured Candidatus Planktophila sp.
GGGCCACCACCACGACCAACTGAACCACCACGGCCGTGGAATAAACGTAGGCGAACTCCATACTTGATTGCAACATCGCGAAGTTTGCGTTGAGCTCTATGAATTTCCCATTGGCTAGTTGCGATTCCGGCATCTTTATTTGAATCTGAATAACCCAACATGATCTCTTGTACATCGCCACGCAAAGTTAATAGTTTGCGGTAAGTCGGATCGCTGAGGAGTTTTTCTAAAATTTCGCCGGCAGCTCGTAGTTCAGCAACAGTTTCTAGAAGTGGAGCAAATCCAATACGGGCGATGCCTTTATCAAGATTAACTAAGCCAACATATTTTCCAAGCACTGCAGCTGCCAATAAATCATCAGCCCCTTTAGTCATCGAAACTATGTAAGTCTCAATTGCAGTTGGACCAAATCGTTCAATAATCTCGTTAACAGCCGTGAAGGTGTCCATTGTTTTCGTAGCATCTGCATCAAGGTTACTTAAATCAGGCTGTTTGTTGCTAGCTAACTCGGCGGTCAATAACTCAAACTTTTGCTCATGACTTTGATCTAAATAACCATCAGCGATATTTAGTTGAGAAAGCACATGGTGATGAGCATCAGAGTGTTCGCGGATATCCATGGTTGCGTGAGTTAAACCAAAAGTGCTCACCGTACGAATTGTGCGCTCAAGTAGGCCCCTTGCGATTAACTCGCCTCGGTGGGCAAAAAGCGAATCACGCATTAACGTTAAATCAGCTAATAGTTCATCAGTATCACGATAATCACGATGAGGCACATGTGGGCCATTTACTGAATGACGCATACGGGTGAAAGCTAACCGATGAACAATTGCGGTGGCTTTCAATCGATATGGTTCTTCGACATTTAATCGCAAGAAGCGATCTTCGAATTCTGGAATATGTTGTAGATCTTTTTCAATTGAGGCAGTTAGTTCAGGAGTAGCTCCAACGATTCGAGTGGAAACCGAAAGCAGCTGACGAAGCTCATCCATCGCAGCGATAGTTACCCGAATTGCGTGACCAGCCTGTAAAACCATCACATCGCGAGTTACATCGCCCGTAATATTTGGGTTTCCGTCACGATCGCCACCAATCCAGTTACCGAAGGAAAGTGGGCGAGCTGTAACCGGAACATCAATTCCTAGACGTTTCATTTGGGTTGCAAAGTCATTTAGCACTTGCGGAATTGTTAATTTAAACAAATCGTCTAAGTAATAAAGAGCATTCATTGCTTCATCAAGTGGTTCGGGGCGATCTAGCCGAAGTTCGTCTGTCTGCCAAAGTAGATCAATTAGTTCAGCTAATTTAGCGACACGAGCTGGCGATTTCTTTTGATCAAGCAGAGTTGCAACTTTTCCTAATTTATTAAGAAT
This sequence comes from uncultured Candidatus Planktophila sp., assembly GCA_964523605.1. Classification (GTDB taxonomy): domain Bacteria; phylum Actinomycetota; class Actinomycetes; order Nanopelagicales; family Nanopelagicaceae; genus Planktophila. The sequence continues at coordinate 1,374 of CAZFZK010000088.1, forward strand.
AGAACGTCGGGCAGCTTCAGTTGGATGCGCTGTAAAAACTGGGCGCACCATTAACTCGGAAACCCAGAGTGCTAAATCAGCATCTGAAAATTCGTGACCAGATGTTTGCGTTTCTTTGGCAGCCAAGATGCGATCGGTTGCGCGGGTTAACCAGGACCCGCCTTCGGCACGGGCATCAGCCAAAATATGTGCACGGTGAACTTGTTCGGCAACATTTGCTAAGTGAAAATATGTACTAAATGCGCGCACTAACTGCACTGAATCTTCAACAGATAAATTTGAGAGTAATTCGCCGCTATCGCCTTCGCGCACAGCTTTACGAACTGCCTCAACTAAGTTGAGCAGTTCGACGCCTTCTTGGCGTACAAGGGTTTGGCCTAAGAGTTCGCCTAACTGGCGAACGTCATTACGCAACTCTGCGTCATCGGCCTGAAAGTTGCCTGACATAGGGCTAATCATCGCAGGTCTTTTCCAATCACGATTACCGTGCTCGTACTTGGCAAGATAGAATTGCACTAATTCGCCCCCTCCCACCTTTGGGAGTTGGGGCTTAACGGCATTTCGTAGCATCTAAGGGGTTTGGGGGTTGTGATGCGGGGTTTATTGAATTCACTTGCTGACTTCCCGGAATTTGCCGATGCAACCAGTGAAAATAATTTGCATCGATCTCATAATCTGGTCACACCGCCGCCAAGTTTTCCGTTTTTGATCGCACAAATTGCCCAAACTAGGCCAGTTCTAGTCGTTAGCGCCTCTAGTCGTGGTGCTGAAGATATTGCTAGTGAACTTCGAGATTTACACGATCGGGTTCTTGAGTTTCCAGCTTGGGAAACTTTGCCGCACGAAAGATTAAGCCCGCGAAGCGACACTGTTGCGCGTCGAATTCAAACTCTAAATGAATTAGCACATTCGAGTTCTGCGCTTAATCCAATCGTGATTACTCCGGTACGCGGGATCATTCATCGCATCATCGCTGATTTAGCTAAACAACCACTTCTATCTCTTAAACAAGGGCAAGAGATTTCCTTAAGTGGGCTGATAAAACATTTAACTGATCTAGCTTATGTTCGAACAGACCTAGTAGAAAAACGTGGTGAGTTTGCTGTTCGCGGCGGAATCATCGATTTATTTTTGCCATTAACCAAACATCCAGTTCGAATCGATTTCTTTGGCGATGAAATTGAAGAACTCAACTATTTTGAAGTATCAGGGCAACGAACTTCTGAACCAGTAATTGGAAAGCTAGAAATATTTCCTTGTCGAGAACTATTACTAACTCAAGATATTCAAGTTAAAGCTAATGATTTGATTTCTAAATTCCCAGCAGCTGCTGAAATGCTTGATCGAATGGCTGCCGGAATTGCAACCGAAGGCATGGAATCACTAATTCCGTTGTTAATCCAAGAGCAAGAAACTTTGCTAGATCGAATGCCTGCCAATACTGAAATCATTTTCTTAGACGAAGAACGGATTCGTTCCAGAGCGGCGGATCTACTTTCTACTAACGATGAATTCTTGGCCGCCTCATGGTCTAATGCCGCAGTCGGCGCAGTTGCCCCAGTGCACACGGGAGTAAGTACTTATTTAGCTTGGGATGAGTTAGCTGAAAAAATAATTAACTTAGGTCTGAATCGCCGTTCCCTTAATTCCTTTGGGTCTGACTTAACTGAAAATACTGACTTTATGGCGATCTCAGCTATTGATCCACTACGTGGGAATATGGACCAACTGCTGGCTGTGCTGGGGGAGGCAGTTTTAAATAACTTTAAGGTGATTTTTACGGCTAATGGTCATGGCATGGTTGAACGTTATGCCGGAATATTCCGAGGAGCAGATTTACCCGTTTATTTAGTTGATCAACTCAACGCAAAACCAACTGCTGGTTTGATTCACATTACAACTACCCCAATTACCTATGGTTTCTCTTATCCGAGTGCGCAAATACTTTTCATAACTGAGCATGATTTAACAGGCAGCAAATCTAGAGTTAAAGATTCTGATCGACTACCTTCCAAACGTAAACAGAGTGTTGATCCACTTGAATTAAAAGCGGGTGATTTCGTAGTTCATGAGCAACACGGAATCGGCCGCTACGTAGAGATGATTCAACGTGAAACAGCTGGCGTAGTTCGTGAATATTTAATTATTGAATACGCCTCTGCAAAACGTGGTCAACCTGGAGATCGTATTTTTGTCCCGACCGATTCGTTAGAACAAGTTAGTAAATATATTGGTGGCGAGTCACCTACTGTGCATCGCATCGGCAGCGGTGAATGGCAAAAAGCTAAAGGTCGAGCTCGTAAAGCAGTACGCCAAATCGCTGGTGAATTAATTCGCCTTTATGCCGCGCGGACAAGTGCTCCGGGTTTTGCGTTTTCGCCTGATACGCCATGGCAGCGAGAATTAGAAGATGCATTTTCCTACATCGAAACTATCGATCAGTTAGCAACTATTGATGAAGTCAAACGAGATATGGAAAGACCATTTCCAATGGATCGAATCATTTGCGGCGATGTGGGCTATGGTAAAACTGAGATTGCGATTCGGGCAGCTTTTAAAGCCGTGCAAGATGGAAAACAAGTAGCGGTATTAGTACCAACCACTCTCTTAGTACAGCAGCATTACAAAACTTTCACCGAACGGTATTCCGGTTTTCCAATCAAGGTTGCTGGTATGTCACGCTTTAATACCGCTAAAGAGAGTAAAGAAATTACCCAAAGCTTGGCTGAAGGTGCCATTGATGTAGTTATCGGCACCCACCGAATCCTTTCAAATGACGTGATTTTTAAGGATTTAGGGCTAGTTATTGTCGATGAAGAGCAGCGCTTCGGCGTTGAGCAGAAGGAATCACTGAAAAAGTTGCGAACGACCGTAGATGTCCTTTCTATGTCAGCAACTCCTATTCCACGTACATTGGAAATGGCAGTAACTGGAATTCGTGAAATGTCCACAATCACAACACCGCCAGAAGAGCGGCATCCGATTCTGACTTACGTCGGCGCAAGCGAAGATGCTCAAATTGCCGCCGCGATTCATCGAGAATTGTTACGCGATGGTCAGATTTTTTATATTCATAATCGCGTCGAATCAATTGACCGCACAGCATCACGTTTACAAGAGTTAGTTCCTGAAGCTCGAGTTCGTGTTGCTCATGGCCAGATGAGTGAATCAATGTTGGAAGATGTGATTCTGGGATTCTGGAACCGAGATTTTGATGTTCTTGTTTGCACCACCATTGTGGAAAGTGGTTTGGATATTGCAAACGCCAACACTTTAATTGTCGAACGTGCTGACATGTTTGGCCTTTCGCAACTTCATCAATTACGAGGACGAGTTGGTCGTGGTCGCGAACGTGCTTATGCCTACTTCCTTTATCCAGCAGATCAGCCTCTTTCTGAAATTGCGATTGACCGCCTTAAGACAATTGCTTCAAATACCGATTTAGGTGCTGGTATGCGAGTGGCGCTAAAAGATTTGGAAATTCGTGGCGCTGGCAACTTATTAGGTGGCGAACAATCTGGGCACATTGCCGATGTTGGCTTTGATCTTTATATGCGCATGGTTGGCGAAGCAGTACAAGATTACAAAACCGGGATCATTGAAACTGAAGAACCTAATCATGAATGCAAAATTGAAATTCCAATTAATGCGCATCTGCCTGAAGAGTATGTGCCAGGTGAGCGGCTGCGCCTTGATCTTTATCGCCGTTTAGCGGATGTGCAGAGCGATGCCGATGTTGATTCCATTGCTGCAGAATTAATTGATCGTTTTGGTGAGCTGCCAGAAACCGCTCAAGCACTTCTTGGAGTGGCTAAGCTGCGAGCCCTGGCAAAAGGTCTGCAGCTTCGCGAAGTGGTAATTTCCGGCAAATTCCTACGCTTATCGCCGCTTACGCTGGCCGAATCGCGCCAACTTCGCTTAGCCCGTGTTTACCCCGGGTCGATTTACAAGAGCGCAGCGAGCACAGTTCTGGTCGCGCTACCTAAGGCCGCCGCCTGGAATCCGTCCGAAAGCACTCCAGTTATGGGG
>CAZFZK010000089.1:0-5137 GCA_964523605.1 uncultured Candidatus Planktophila sp.
ATACCGATACCACCCGCGTTACTGATGAATACATTCAAGCTGCAATCGATACGCTTAAGTGGCTTGGCCTAAATTGGGATGAGGGTCCAGAAGTTGGTGGCCCAAATGGACCATACCTACAATCGCAACGCTTAGATATTTATGCAGAGTGGGCACAAAAGTTTCTTGATCAAAAAGATGCGTATTACTGCTATTGCACACCTGATGAATTAGAAGCCCGACGCGAGGCACAACGTGCTGCAAATGTGGCACCGGGTTATGACGGTCAATGTCGTGATTTAACAGATGCCCAGATTTCAGAATACAAAGCGCAAGGTCGCGAAGCTGTTGTGCGCATGCGCATGCCTGATGGCAGCACTACTTTTACTGATGAGATTCGCGGCGAGGTAACTTTCGATCATAAATTTGTCCCTGATTTTGTGCTGGTTCGTGGCGATGGTTCACCGCTTTATACATTGGCAGTCGCAGTTGATGACGTAATGATGAAGGTCACCCATGTTCTGCGCGGTGAAGATTTACTTTCATCGACTCCTCGTCAGATTCGGGTTTATCAAGCGATGGGCGTAAAACCAGAGGATTATCCAACTTTCGCGCACTTGCCATTTGTGATGGGACAAGACAACGCAAAGCTCTCAAAGCGAAACGGTGAGGTTTCTATCGCTTGGTATCGCGAGCGCGGTTTCTTGCCCGAAGCGATCTGTAATTACTTAGCCCTTCTTGGCTGGTCACCAGGTGATGACCGTGAAAACGTAACTATGAAAGAGTTGACTGAACTTTTCACGGTCGACAAAGTTCATTCTTCACCAGCTCGATTTGATATGAAAAAGCTTGAAGCAATTAACGGTGACAAGATCCGTGCTTTAAGTCCTGAGGAATTTCTGAATTGGTCTTTGCCATTTTTGATCAAAGCTGCGGTTATCTCCGGAACTGATTCCGAGATTGCTGTTGTTAAAGCTGCGCTTCCGATTATCCAAGAGCGCATTGTTACTTTGGCTGAAGTTCCACCCATGCTTAACTTCCTCTTTGTTAAGAACTTTGCAGTTGCCGAAGATTGTGTTAGCAAAGTAAATGATCAGGCAGCTAAAGCAGTTCTAACTCGAAGTGCTAGTGAATTAGAAAAACTAACTACCTGGACTCATGATTCGATTGAGGCAGCCCTACGTTCTTCACTCATTGAAGATATGGGCCTAAAGCCACGTATCGCTTTTGGCGCTGTTCGAATTGCGACAACCGGCAGCAACATTTCGCCACCACTCTTTGAATCCATGGAGCTACTTGGGCAAGAAGTAAGTTTGCAACGTATTAAATTGGCGCTTTCCCTTTAACTTTTGCCAGTTTCACTAACTGGAACCCTTTTGGGGTGAAAAAAGCCAAGTGTTATAGTTCAAGCATGACGCAGATTTCTGCAGGTGAAAAGTTTAGAAAAGCCCTTGCCCAGGAAAAGCCGCTTCAAATAGTGGGCACAATTAATGCTAATCACGCTCTTCTGGCCAAGCGCGCCGGATATAACGCGATTTATTTATCTGGTGGTGGAGTAGCAGCTGGTTCGTTGGGTGTTCCTGACTTAGGAATAAGTAATCTTGACGATGTACTTTTAGATGTACGTCGCATAACCGATGTTTGCGATCTGCCATTACTAGTTGATGCCGATACAGGTTTCGGAGCATCGGCATTTAATATCGGGCGCACAGTTAAGTCTTTGATTAAAGCTGGCGCGGCAGCAATGCATATGGAAGATCAAGTTGCTGCAAAGCGCTGCGGTCATCGCCCAAATAAAGAAGTAGTTTCAAAAGGTGAAATGGTAGATCGCATCAAAGCGGCAGCTGATGCTCGCGGTGATGATCGATTTGTAATTATGGCTCGCACTGATGCAATTGCGGTCGAAGGAATTGACTCAGCTATTGATCGCTCACTTGCCTACATTGAAGCAGGCGCAGATTACATTTTCCCTGAAGCAATTCGCACATTGGCAGACTTTAAGAAGTTCTCTGATGCAGTCAAGGTGCCGATTCTGGCTAATATCACCGAGTTCGGTTTAACGCCGCTCTTTACTCGTGACGAACTTGCTGGCGCAGATGTTTCGATGATTTTGTATCCGTTATCAGCTTTCCGGGCAATGAATAAAGCAGCCGAAAATGTTTATAACGCGATCCGTACTGAAGGCACTCAAGCCAATGTAATTGACACGATGCAAACCCGCGAAGAGCTTTACGATCGCATTGATTATCACCGTTACGAACAAGCCCTTGATAAATTCCTGAAGGAGCAAGAATAAGTGGTCGAATTCAAGCCTAAGAAATCGGTTGCCTTATCTGGTGTAGCAGCTGGCAATACTGCGTTATGTTCAGTCGGCAAGAGCGGTAACGATTTACATTATCGGGGCTATGACATTTTAGATTTAGCGAAGTATTGTGAATTCGAAGAAGTTTCCTATTTATTAATTCATGAAAAACTTCCAAACTTGGCCGAACTAACGGCTTACAAAGCAAAGTTAAAGAAACTGCGCGGTTTGCCTGATGCACTAAAGCGGGTACTTGAGCAGATTCCGGCTTCGGCTCACCCAATGGATGTAGTTCGTACTGGCGTCTCGGCACTTGGCACCATAGAACCTGAAGCAGATGCGCATGAAATCACTGCAGCTCGCGAGTTAGCTGATCGCCTCGTTGCCTGCATTCCTTCAATCTTGGTCTATTGGTATCACTTCAGCCATAACGGTAAGAAAATTGAAGTTGAAACGGCTGATGATTCCGTAGCTGCTCATTTCTTGCACATGTTGCATGGCGAAGTTCCCAATGCACAATGGGAAAAGTCGATGCAGATCTCATTGATTCTCTACGCTGAACACGAATTCAACGCCTCAACATTTGCTGCTCGCGTAATCGCTGGAACTGGTTCTGATATGTATTCAGCAATTACCGGTGCTATCGGCGCACTTCGCGGGCCAAAGCATGGTGGCGCTAATGAGGTTGCGCTGGAGATTCAAGAGCGATACTCAAACGTTGATGAAGCCGAAGCTGATATTCGGGCTCGAGTTGCTAATAAAGAGGTAGTGATCGGATTCGGTCACCCGGTTTACACAATCTCAGATCCGCGAAATGTGGTTATCAAGACTGTGGCACATGATCTATCGCAAACTCAGGGCGATATGAACCTTTATAACGTTGCCGAACGCATTGAATCTGTAATGTGGGATGCCAAGAATATGTTCCCAAATCTTGATTGGTTCTCAGCTGTTTCATACAACAAGATGAATATCCCAACTTCATTCTTTACACCAATCTTCATTATTTCTCGTACTACTGGCTGGGCAGCACACGTAATTGAGCAACGTATCGATAACAAAATCATTCGGCCAAGTGCTAACTACACAGGCCCCGAAGATCTTGCTTTTGTACCACTCGCTAACCGATAAAAAATAACCGAAAAGGAAACCTAGTGTCATCACATATCGCGCGCCCAGTTCAAGAATTCGATAAAGAGATTGTCGATATCGTTGATTACGCACTGAATTTTCAAGTTACTTCAGATGTTGCCTACGAGACTGCTTACAACTGCTTGCTCGACACCATTGGTTGTGGTCTTGAAGCTCTCGAATACGAAGCTTGCCGCAAATTGCTTGGCCCACTTGTGGCACAAGGCGAAATAGAAACCGGTGTTCGTGTTCCAGGAACTTCCTACAAATTAGATCCAGTGCAGGGTGCTTTCAATATTGGCGCAATGATTCGCTGGTTAGATTTCAATGACACTTGGCTTGCCGCTGAATGGGGTCACCCATCAGATAACTTAGGCGCAATTTTGGCTACAGCTGACTGGATTTCACGTAATCCAGAGTATGCAACTGGCAAAAAGTTAGTTGTGAAAGACATTCTGACTGCAATGATTAAAGCCCACGAGATTCAAGGCTGTATTGCACTCGAGAACTCATTTAACAAAGTTGGTCTAGATCACGTCGTTCTAGTTAAAGTCGCGTCAACTGCAGTGGTTTCACAGATGCTCGGCTTAACTCGCGAACAAACCCTAAATGCCGTTTCACTTGCTTGGGTCGACGGCCAAGCCCTTCGCACTTATCGCCATTTCCCAAATGCAGGTTCCCGTAAATCATGGGCAGCCGGAGATGCCACATCACGCGCAGTTCGTTTAGCGTTAATCGCAAAGACTGGCGAGATGGGTTATCCATCTGTATTAACTGCCAAAGTTTGGGGTTTCTACGACTCACTATTTAAGGGAAATCACTTCAAGTTCCAACGCCCTTACGGAACTTATGTAATGGAGAACGTGCTCTTTAAGATTTCTTTCCCAGCAGAGTTTCATAGCCAAACTGCCGTAGAAGCAGCCATGACTTTACAAGGACAGATGGTTGCAGCTGGAAAAACTTCAGATGATATTAAGTCGGTAACAATTCGTACTCACGAAGCGTGTATCCGTATTATCGATAAGAAGGGTCCACTTAATAATCCAGCCGACCGCGATCACTGTATTCAGTACATGGTTGCAGTACCGCTAATTTTCGGTCGTTTAACTGCGCGTGACTACGAAGAAGATATTGCAGCAGATCCACGCATCGATGCTTTGCGCGAGAAAATTGTTTGCGTTGAAGACACTTCATACACCGCTGACTATCACGATCCAGCAAAGCGTTCGATCGCTAATGCATTAACTATTGAATTCAATGACGGCAGCAAGTTGGCCGAAATTGCAGTTGAATATCCGATAGGTCACGCTCGACGTCGCACCGAAGGTATTCCACTACTAATCGAAAAATTCCGTACCAACTTGGAGCGTATTTATTCACCAGATCAGCAGAAGCGAATTGAAGATGCCACACTTGATCGTGCAAAGCTCGAGCAAATGTCGGTTACTGACTTTACTGATCTGCTCGCAAAGCCTTAAAAATAGGGCAATTCTCGCGTTAGAAGCGCGGTAATTCCTAAGGTATTCTTAGCCCTCGTTGACCTTTGCCGGTCAGCGCATTTGGGTGAAAGCCTTAATGGGGTATGGGGTAATTGGCAGCCCTGCTGATTCTGGTTCAGTAAGTCTAGGTTCGAGTCCTGGTACCCCAGCGATGTAAAGGTTTAAATGCAAAAACTAGGGCCCCGTCGTCTAGCGGCCTAGGACTCTGGCTTCTCAAGCCAGCTAC
>CAZFZK010000090.1:0-2572 GCA_964523605.1 uncultured Candidatus Planktophila sp.
TAACTGCAGAAACCACCATTTCGACCAGATGCACCGGCACCAGTTTCTAATTGTTCGATGATGATTACATTGCGCTCGGGATTTTTCTCTTTAGCAAGAAGTGCGGTCCATAGCCCGGTATATCCTGCGCCGACAATGCAGAGATCAGTTGTTATCTCACCAATAAGAGTTGCATGTGGTTCTGGCTCTAATGGGTCAGCGTCAAGCCAATACAACTGTGGTTGCATATGCGAGAGATGTTTTAAATACGAAGAGTCGATGTCTGACATCGCGTCATCCGGCCGAAACCGGAATCACCCCTTCAATCACTACTTTAGTTGGCCCGGGTCCTCCGGAGTCCTACCCCACAATGCAGAACTACTTGCAGCTCTGTCGTTCATCATGGAAACGTTAAAAGTTTAGCGCACCTTCCGGCGGTTTACTAGTTGCCCCACGATAACAATTGCGAGAGCAAGGAAGAACATCGCCGATCCAATTACATTCGCTTGTGCGGGAATTCCGCGTGCCGCTGATACATAAATAAATTTAGGAAATGTGGTCAGAGTGCCTGAGTTGAAATTCGTAATAATGAAATCATCAAAGGAGAGGCTAAAGGCAAGAAGTGCTGCCCCGGCGATACCTGGTGCAACTAATGGAAGTGTTACTCGTCTGAAAGTTTCGAACTCATTTGCATACAAATCCATGGCAGCTTGTTCAAGCCGTGGATCTAAGCTAGCAATTCGAGCTTTAACCGTAACCACAACAAATGAGATACAGAAAACAATATGTGCAATAACAGTTGGCCAGAATCCTGGATTTATCTTAAAAACCAAGAATAATGAGAGTAGAGATGCGCCTAGAACGATTTCAGGAGTTGCCATAGGCAAGAAAATTAGAAGATTTGAAGTGGAGCGCCCTTTAAATTTATGGCGCCCAATAGCAAATGCAATCATTGTTCCAAGAATTGTTGCGAAGAAGGTGGCAAGAAAACCAATCTTTATTGAGTTTCCAAGGGCGCTACAAACTTCAGGAGCCCCACAAGGGTTCTGCCAATTCTTAAATGTGAATGACTGCCAGATCAGGTTGCTCTTGCCCGCATCATTGAATGAGAATGCAAAGGTGTATGCAACCGGAATAAATAGATATGTGAAGGCAAATATTGCATAAATGCGAATTAGATTGCGACCAATCCAACGTTGGATTCTGGCGCCAAGGGGAATAGTAGGAATAGTTGCATCTTTAATTTTCTGACTCATACCAACTCCTCAGTCCCGGCCTTGCGGATATAGAGAGTTACTAAAATCAAAATTGCCGCCATTAAGGTGAATGAAAGTGCGGCTGCAGTTGGGTAATCAACAATCTTGAAGAAGCGAGACTCAATTACATTTCCTAGCATTTTATTACTTGGATTTCCAAGAATTGCAGCATTTACATAATCACCGGCTGCAGGAATAAATGTGAGCAAAGTTCCGGCAACCACACCTGGCATAGAAAGTGGCAGGGTAACTTTTCGGAAAGTTGTATATCCATTCGCATAGAGATCACCGGAAGCTTCTAGAGTTCTGGGATCAATCCGGTCAATTGATGCAAAGAGTGGCAGGGTCATAAATGGTAGGAAGTTATAGGTCATGCCCATAACGACTGCAAATGAGGTTGAGGTAAGCGTGGTGCTCTCGCTGATGATTCCAAGTGATCTAAGGGTTGGAACAACGAAGCCCTCTTCGCCCAAGATTTGTTTCCACGCGATTGTTCGAAGTAGAAACGAGGTAAAGAATGGAGCGACAACTAAAACCAACAATAAGTTCTTATACTTTCCAGATTTAAACGCAATTGCATATGCAAGTGGGTAAGCGATTGCTAGAGCCAAAAGTGTTGAGATTATTGCGAAGAGAAATGAACGTCCAAATTGCTCTTTGTTGGCAAGAAAGGCATCAATGTAATTTGCAAAACGAAATGCCTGTTCATATTGACCTGTATCTCCCCCAGCTATTTTGGTCTGGGTGGAAGTTTGAGCCAAGTTAATGATCGGAAGAATAAAAAAGGTGAAGAGGAAAGCAAATCCAGGAAGCAGAAGAAGGTAAGGGGTGCGAATCTTTCCCATAGTTTTATTCTTCGTCTAGATCTTCTGGCGTAACCTCTGAGCCAGCAGTCGCATCTTCATCGCCACGCAAACCAAAGGTAAATGCTGGCTCCCAAGAAATATTTACGGCGTCGCCCTTTTTAAAGGGTGCAACTCCATCATCATTTTGCTCGAAGACCATTAACTCTTGTCCCCATGGCATTTCAACTTGATACTGCGTGGAGACCCCGATGTAAGAAACATCTTCAATGCGCCCACCAGTTAAAACATTTCCCTTTACTGGTGTTTCTAACAACGAGATGCGGAATTTTTCGGGGCGAATACCAGCATAAGTAGAATTATCAACCGCATGCGAACGACTCTTCGGCAGCGAAATCTTCTGACCGTAAAGATCAACTACAAGAGAATCACCATCATTGCCCGAAATTGTTCCCTTAATCAAGTTTGACTGACCCAAAAAGTTCGCTACATAAGCAGTTTTTGGATTGTCGTACAAATCTGCCGGAGAACCCA
>CAZFZK010000090.1:2582-4853 GCA_964523605.1 uncultured Candidatus Planktophila sp.
ATCGTGAGTTACGTGAACGAAGGTAATTCCAACTTCTGTTTGAATCCACTTGAGTTCAATCTGCATTTGGCGGCGAAGCTTTAGATCAAGTGCGCCAAGAGGTTCATCAAGTAATAAAAGCGCTGGTCGGTTAACGATGGCTCGCGCAAGTGCAATACGTTGTTGCTGGCCGCCAGATAGTTGGGTCGGCTTACGTTGTGCTAGATGTGGAAGTTCCACCAAGTTTAGAACTTTCTCAACAGCCTCTTTAACATCATTTTGACCACGTCGGCGCAGACCAAATGCAATATTTTCAAAGATCGTTAGATGTGGAAATAAGGCATAGTTCTGGAAGACGGTATTAATAGGACGCTGGTAAGGCTTAGTTGTAGTGATATCAGTTTCGCCAAGATAAATACTTCCGGCCGTTGGCTCTTCCAAACCAGCAATCATTCGAAGCGTTGTAGTTTTTCCACAACCTGATGGTCCAAGCAACGCAAAGAAAGAACCTTTTGGAATTGTTAGCGAGAGATCATCTACTGCAGTGAAGTCACCATATGTTTTAGTGAGACGAGTTAGTCGAAGATCGCCCCGAGCATCAATTGAGGCTTTAGCCACTTAGTTTCCTGCTGCCTTTTGGAATGCTTCAGTCCAAGTTGTCTCTTCATCTGTAGTAAGGGAGCGGAATACATGAAGATTGGCCAGTGTCTTTTCAGTTGGGAAGATGTATTCACTCTTCGCTAGCTCTGGATCAATCTTCTCCATCTCTGCCTGTGCGCCTTTCACTGGGCAGACATAATTAACATATGCCGCAACTTCCGCTGCGACTGCTGGATCGTAGTAATAATTAATAAGTGCTTCAGCGTTCTTCTTAGCAGCCGCTGTTGCTGTGTAAGGAATCATTAAGTTATCGCCAGAAATTGTTCCGCCTGATTCTGGGATTGCGAAGTCAAACTTGCCCTTATTTTCAGAGGCGAGAATGAACATATCGCCAGACCAACCAATTACAGCGGTTGCATCTCCTGAAGTTAAATCTTGTGCGTATTCATTACCCTTTACGCCGCGAATCCAACCATCAGCAATTTTCTTTGCCATAAAGTCAACAGCATTCATATATTGATCTTCTGTTACCTTTTCTGGACTTACACCTTGTGCAAGAAGAATGATTCCAATGGTGTCGCGCAATTCTGATAGAACAACAATCTTTCCCTTGTTCTGTGGTGCAAAGAGATCATCAAGTGTGCGAATACCTTTAGGGTTTTTAGCGGTATTCCAACCGAAGCCAGACATGATGCCTTGCCAAGTTAGTGATTGCTCACGCTTTGGATCGTATGAAGGGCTCGCCAAGGTATCCAAAATATTTGAACCATTTGGAATATTCGCCATATCAAATTTTTGGGTATAACCAAGACGGATCCAGCGAGCTGCCATCCAGTCTGTTGGTGTGACGATGTCATAGCCAATATCTTTTTTGAGCTTTAGTTGTGCTTGAACTTTTCCAAAGAACTCATCGTTATCGTTGTAATCTTCAAAATACTTAGTATCAATACCTGTCTTCTTAATGAATGCTTCAAGAGATGGATATTTTTTAGTCTTGCTATCAAAATCTAGATAGAGCGGCCAGTTACCCCAACGAAGAGCACCGCTCTTGCCACCTGAACTTGCGCCACCTGAACCACATGATGCAAGAAGTGCTGCTGCACCTAAGCCACCAATTCCCGCAAATACTCCACGTCTTGATACTTTCGCTGAAACAATATCTTTCAGACTTGATTGATTCTCTTCACGGGAGTTATTTGTTGTCATGGCACCACTTTCTAATTAGGGCTGGCACGAATGCCGATCGACTTGAACGGGGAAAGTCTAGCCCCACGAAGTTGCGAAATTGCAACCCAAATCCGACAAATTTTCTGGCTGGAGTTAGGCGTTCAGGTTTGTCATCACGTGCTTGATGCGGGTGTAGTCCTCGAAGCCATAGCTTGAGAGATCCTTGCCGTAACCAGAACGCTTGAATCCACCATGTGGCATCTCGGCGACGATTGGAATATGGGTGTTAATCCAGACGCAACCAAAATCAAAGGCCTTTGCCATTCGCATTGCGCGACCGTGATTGCTGGTCCACACGCTCGAGGCCAAACCATATGCGACACCATTTGCCATCGCAATTGCTTCAGCTTCATCTTTGAATTTCTGAACCGTAATTACTGGTCCAAAGATTTCATTTTGAATCATCTCATCATCTTGGCGAAGACCCGCGATAACTGTTGGTGCGAAGAAATAACCTGGACGGTC
>CAZFZK010000090.1:4863-5090 GCA_964523605.1 uncultured Candidatus Planktophila sp.
GTCAATCTTGCTTCCGCCAGCAACAATTTTTGCATGGCTTGGTGTTCGATCGACGAAACCAGATACTCGAGCTAGTTGATCAGCGTTGTTCAGGGCGCCATAGAGCACATCTTCTTCTGGGCTTCCAGTAGCAATATTGTTTTTGGCTTGGTTAGCAAGTAGCTCGACAAATTTGTCGTAAACGCTCTCATGAACAATTACGCGAGTTGCTGCGGTGCAATCCTGGC
>CAZFZK010000091.1:0-4951 GCA_964523605.1 uncultured Candidatus Planktophila sp.
TTGCTTCTGCTTGAGCGGCTTGGCCCCAAATGCTGGAATCCTTAATAGCTAATCTTGGATTCACGGCTGCGATCTTTTTATAAAGCATGCTCTCACGATCGATTTGCGCAATCGAATTTCCAGATATTTTCAACAATTAAGCCATTGCTCCTTTAACGCTAGCCAAGAGTTCGTTCCAGGCATCAGCGAATTTTTTTACACCATCTGTTTCTAAGTCGGCGGTGACTTTTTCAATTGAGATACCAAGTTCAGCAAGTTGGTTAAAAACTATCCTTGCTTCGTCATATTTACCGGCAATCGTGTTCCCTTTGAATACCCCGTGGTCAATTACCGCATCTAGCGTGCTTTGCGGCATAGTGTTTACGGTATTTGGCGCAACTAATTCCAGAACATATCGAGTGTCATCATAAGCTGGGTCTTTAACACCAGTCGAAGCCCAGAGTGGTCTTTGAACATTGGCACCCTTTTGCGCAAGATCACTCCATCGATTCGTGGCGAATTCCTGCTCAAACTTTTCATATGCCAAGTGAGCATTTGCAATAGCTGCTGCACCTAAAAGCGAATGCGCCAGAACGCCACCATCAGCTTTAAGAATCGGATCTATCGCTGTGTCTAGTCGGCTTATAAAAAAGGAAGCAACGCTGTGAATTTTGCTTAGATCTTGGCCATTCTTATCGGCAAGTTCAACACCGGCAATGAAAGCCTCAATGACTTGCACGTAACGCTCTATTGAGAAAATCAGAGTTACATTGACGCTAATACCCGCACCGATTAACTCAGTAATTGCTGGCAGTCCCGCCAAAGTTGCCGGTACCTTAATCATCACGTTTGGTCGCTCAATTATTTGCCAGAGTGATTTACCTTCTTTGACCGTGGCCGCTGTGTCGTGTGCAGAGCGTGGATCTACTTCGATGCTGACCCGGCCATCAAAACCATTACTTGATCGGTAAATATCAGTAAACAAGTCACAAGCGATTCGCACATCATCGGTTGTCAGTTTTGTAATTACTTCTTCCACTGATTTGCCAGCGAGGGCAGTGATATCGGCTGAATACTCGGTGGCATCTGAGATTGCAGCTTTAAATATTGCTGGATTAGTTGTCACTCCAACCACGCCAGAATTCTTAATTCGTGGCGGTAGCGAATGAGCATCAGTACCAGTTAATTTAGCTCGCGACAGATCATCGAGCCAGACTGAGCAACCTGCCTTAGCAAGATCTGATATGTGCATTAAAGCGCTGCTTCAATCTGGGGAACAATCGCTTCTACACTAAATCCAAATTCTTTAAACAAGACAGGGGCAGAAGCTGATGCACCATAGTGTTCAAGCGCGATGGTCAAACCATTGCTACCTACATAGCGATGCCAACCTTGTGAAATACCAGCTTCGATACTTACTTTCAGCGAGTCACTTGGTAAAACTGAAGCACGATAAGAATCAGGCTGTGCATCAAACCACTCTAAACAAGGTGCGCTAACAACTGCAGTAGAAATCGATTTTGTTTCTAGAGCAGCTGCTACATCTAGCGCGAGCGAAACTTCGGAGCCTGTTGCCACCAAAGTAACTTTTGGTTTTCCGCTTGCTGGCTTGAGGATGTACGCACCTTTAGCAACTTCATCGGCAGATGCATGAGTTGTTCGATCGACAACTGGCAAATTTTGACGCGACAAAATAATTGCAGCAGGGGAGCGGCGAGCAATAATTTCGCGCCAGGCGACGCTTACTTCATTCGCATCGCCAGGTCGAATAACTGCGAGATTTGGAATTGCTCGAAGGGCCGCGAAGTGCTCAATAGGTTGATGAGTTGGACCGTCTTCGCCTACGCCAATTGAGTCGTGTGTCCAAACATAAGTACTTGGAATATCCATCAGCGCTGCTAGCCGAACCGCTGGTCGCATGTAATCACTAAAGACTAGGAAAGTTCCACCGAAAGAACGAGACAATCCATGAAGTGCTGCTCCGTTTAAAATAGAGCCCATTGCATGTTCGCGAATACCAAAGTGAACAATGCGGCCGTATGGATTAGCGTTTTTTATGGCACTAGTTGCAGGCAAGAAAGATCCACCACCATCGATGTCGGTGTTATTACTTCCAGCCAAATCTGCTGAGCCACCCCAGAGTTCTGGCAGCTTCTTTGCTAACGCATTAATCGCTTTTCCTGAAGCTGCCCGGGTTGCTATTTGAGCGCCGGCTTCAAATACCGGTAGCTCATTATCCCAATCAGCCGGCAGTTCTTTATTCTGCAAACGTTTTAACAATGCAGCTTCGTTTGGGTTACTTGCTTGCCAAGCCGCTAAACGAACTTCCCATTCCTTGCGAGCTTGTGCGCCGCGATCCTTAACTTTGCGAACGTGCGCAAATACTTCATCAGATAGCGCAAAATGTTCATCGGGATTTAATCCCAAAATCTTTTTGGTTTCAGCAATCTCTTCAGCACCGAGTGCCGAACCATGTGATCCTGCTGTTCCTTTTGCTTTCGGTGCCGGCCATGCGATAACTGAATGCATGCGAATTAGCGATGGTTTAGTCAGTTCTGCTTTTGCTGAAATCATTGCGGCATCAACTGCCGGTAAATCAATTCTTCCGTCAACTGCAGCCGGAACTTCTATCACTTGCCAACCGTAAGCACGGTAACGAGCAGATACATCTTCGGTAAATGCATTATGTGTATCGCCTTCAATCGAAATTCGATTGTCATCGTAAATAACAACTAAGTTACCCAGCTCTTGTGTGCCGGCTAAAGAAGAAGCTTCAGCGCTTACACCTTCTTCCAAATCTCCATCAGAACAAATAACCCAGATAGTGTGGTCGAAAAGTGATTTACCAACAGGTGTGTTTGGATCGAATAGACCTCGCTCAAAACGCGCAGCCATTGCCATTCCAACTGCTGTAGCAACACCTTGGCCAAGTGGCCCAGTAGTCATTTCAACACCTGCGGTATGACCATATTCAGGGTGGCCAGGTGTCAATGAATTCCAGGTTCGAAATGCTTTGAGGTCATTCATTTCTAAGCCATAACCACTGTAAAAAAGTTGCGTGTAAATTGTTATCGAAGAGTGTCCGCAAGAAAGAATAAATCGATCTCTACCAATCCAATTGGGATCTGCTGGGTCATGAACTAGATGGCGTTGAAACAAGTTGTAAGCAACTGGAGCAAGTGCCATCGCAGTGCCAGGGTGGCCATTACCCACCTTTTGTACTGCGTCCATAGCAAGGGCACGGGCATAGGTGACGGCCTGATCATCTAACTCAGTCCAACCGGTCATCTGGCTCATATTCTGCTCCTACTTTCTTGTCGCTGTCGTAATAGATAACCAAATACGCCAAGTTGTGATCCAAACTATCGTCGAGCCAACTAAGTGAGCTGCCACTAATAGTTCAGGGAGCCCTTGGACATATTGAATGTATCCAATCAATCCCTGAATTAGCGTTGCAACAAAAAAGTATTTGATTCGTTTTTTAGTAATCGGAGAAATATTGGGTAGCACAAATAGGGCAAGTGAAACACCCAAGAGAGCGATTACGGCATCGGCATGCAACCAACTAATTGCCCGGCTATCAAAATCAAAGCGTGGTGCTTGTGCATCGCCAGCATGAGGGCCACTTCCAGTAACCATGGTTCCTAAAACAATTACTAGAAAAGTTAAGGCAATTTGCGCCGTAGAGATGATTCGCAATTTTGTTTCAGTTGGGCGAATCGAGACGAGAGGAGTTCGACCGCGTTCGACAATCGAAGCTGCTCCTGCAATAAGAAATACCGAGAGAATGAAATGACTAGCAACAGCAAGTGGATTTAAATCAGTCAGAACGGTAATTCCACCAAGTACACCTTGACCAAGAATTCCTAGAAGTTGAAGAGCTGCGCGCCAAAGTAAATCTTTTCGGGCTTTGCGAAGGGCGTAAATAATTGCAGCGATAGCAGTAAAGAAAAGTACAAAAGTTAACAACCGATTTCCAAATTCAACCCAGGCATGGAAAGCGCCTTCTGCTTGTCCGGCGATTGGCACATATGATCCTTGGGTGCATTCGGGCCAAGTCGGACAGCCCAAACCTGACCCGGTAATTCGAACAACGCCGCCAGTTACGATCAAACCAGCCTGCAATATCAGCAGTAGGTAGAGAATTGGCATGAGCCAACCCTATGGCAGTAGGTAGTGGCCAAGCCTGAGGCGCCCCTCACTCCGCTTGGATTGAGAGGAAAGGGTCGAATTACGATACATTACTGTTGTGAAAAGCCAGATTATGAGTGCGCCTCCCGCTGGGGAGGATTTGCGCACCCGCGATGCGATTGCGCGCTCAATTTTGGAAAATGGGCCATCTACGGCTGTGGCTTTGGGCGAACGTCTTGCGCTTACGCCAGCTGGAATCCGCCGTCATCTCGATAATTTGATCGCCGATGGAATCTTAGAGGCGCGTGAGCCACATCTTGGTCTTTCCCGAGGACGTGGACGACCTTCCAAAGTCTTTGTTATGACCGACCAAGGTCGCGAGAAGTTTGAACATTCCTACGATGACTTAGCTGTCGCCGCACTTAAATTCATGTCGGCACAATCTGGTGAGCATTTAGTCAAGGCTTTTGCAAAGACGCGCGCAGATGACATTGAGCGAAAAGGCTTTGAGGCACTTAAGAAGAGTTCAGATAAAAACGAGGCTCTGGCCAATTTTTTAACTGAGCAAGGTTATGCCGCCACAGTTATTGAGCGAAAAATGGGCGAAGAAATTTGTCAGCATCATTGCCCAATCGCGCATGTTGCTGCTGAATTTCCAGAACTTTGCGAGGCAGAAACCGCAGCATTTTCCGCGCTACTCGGTACCCACGTTCAACGCTTAGCAACGATCGCACATGGCGACGGAGTTTGTACAACATATATTCCCAATGCAATAACCAAAAATGCAATAACCAAAAATGCAATAACCAAAACTAGTGCTCGGAGAGGCAACTAATGACTA
>CAZFZK010000092.1:0-4936 GCA_964523605.1 uncultured Candidatus Planktophila sp.
TAGCAATTCCACCAGTTCCAATTATTCCCCATCTGAATTCGGGTTTGGAAAAATCAGAGTTAGATATGTGCGCCATCGTCGCCTTCTTCCCGAGTTAAATTCCAGCGATACAAAAGTGTTGCAAGTCCACCAGTTGTAGCAAGTAATCCTGGCCAAGGTTCAACTCCGAATGGATCAAAACCAAAAACCGCTGCTACCACAATCCAAATCGGGCCAAGAATTAAGGCCATTACTGCAATTCGATTCGGTCGTTCCTTTATTTTGGGTAGCTTAGGATTAGGCGCAACGAAACGTTCAGATTCATCAATTTCATCTAAATGATCAAGATATGACGTTGGTAATGATTCATCAAGGGAAAGTGTCGAAACGATGGAATCGAATTCGGCATTTACAAGTTCGGAGTCATCTTCGTTTCGTAAATCATGAATGTTTTTTCCAACTATTTTGTATTCGCTGATTAGTAGCGGAACTTTATAGTCCTCATCGTTAGCATCTGAGTGAGTAACAATCACTGTATGTCCTTGCTCTTGAAAACGAGCGCAGAGATCGATTGCATCTTCGATCGGTTGACGAATGCTCAAAATAATTAGAACGCAAATCTGAGAATTTACGCCAGAACCTTTCAGAATCAGATCTGGGGGAGTTGAATCTCGGCTCACGAGTGTCATAATCGCATAAGAATTCGGTGCGATGGGACCGATTTAGCGTTAAATTAGGAAGTGCGTAGGATTACCCTCTGGTTCGAGCGAGAAAGGGAGAAGCTATATGGGCAAAGCCGATGATGTCCCTTATGGTCTTTTGCGCTCCTTTCTAACTCCATTTTTAATGCTGGCATTTAGGCCTAAAGTAAAAGGGCTGCGCAATGTGCCGCTCAAAGGTCCAGTCATCATGGCTTCAAATCATCTTTCATTTAGTGATTCCATTTTCATGCCATTAGTCGTTCCTCGCAAAGTAACTTTCTTGGCAAAAAGTGAATATTTCACTTCGCCTGGTCCAAAGGGACTGCTTAAGAAGTTAACTTTTATAGCCCTTGGTCAAGTATCCGTTGATCGATCTGGTGGCCGCCGAAGTGAAGCTGCTCTATTGACTGGTTTGAGTGTTCTAGCGCAGGGAAAATGTCTCGGCATTTATCCTGAAGGAACTCGCTCACCCGATGGGCGCCTATACAAAGGACGTACCGGTATAGCACGTTTGGCAATTGATTCAGGTGCACCAGTTATTCCAATAGCGATGTTTAATACTGAGAAAATTCAGCCAACCGGGACGGTAATTCCTAAAGTCATGCGCGTTGAAATGATTTTTGGTGAACCAATGTATTTTGAAGGCGATTCAAGCGATTTGAATTACTTGCGCGAAGTTACCGATCAGATCATGAAGAAGATCCAAGAATTATCTGGCCAGGAATATGTTGATATTTATGCAACAAAACGTAAAGAACAGATTGCTGAGGAAGAAGAGTAGTTTTACTCTAGTCCCAAACGTTGGCTTAAGTAGTTACAGGTTCCACAACCAAAACCCGGATCTGGAAAATCGCCATCAATTACATTGATTAATTCCTCAATTACTTTAAAAAAAGTTTCGGGTTCGCGTTCCACGGCGACATACTTTTGCTCTACGCCAAAACCATAATTAGTAGAATCGGTACCAAGGACTGAGTTCGGTTTCCAAACTAATAATCCCATCGAAGCAACTTCGCGAGCTTTGCCAGCGGCTGGATTTTCTAAAGCGTATGCATATGACTCAAGTTGTGGCGCATAGAACTGGCCACTATCGCGATCGGACTCTGAAACTTTGCAATCGATTAAGCCCAGTGTTCCGTCATCGTTTTCGGCGAGCACATCGTAAATACCGAGAATTCGCCAAGGTGTTCTTGTGCCATTAATAGTGATGAAATCACTCTTAACCCATTCACCCCATTTAGTTATCTTGCCTGGACGAAGAGAGGGATCTAGGTCCTGCATGCTGGCACCGCGAAAGTGAGCTTCTTGCAACTTAGACAAAGTTCCAACGATGGGAAATTGCCCGGGCAAAGTGACTTTGAACCAATATTTAATCCAGATACAACGCTTACAAGTACTCAAACCGAAAGTTAAATCGCTAGGTGCAATCGTGTCGCGCGCAGGTTTTGCTGGCTTCTTAATCATATGAGTCCAATAGCTGTTGAAAGTATTACCGAGGCACCCAAGACGATCATGACACATCCTCCAGTTGCTCTTAGTTTTTCCAGTCTACCTGCGTCGTCTGCCAACCAAGCACGCGCTGTGCCTGCAAGTAAACCCCAGCTGCCATCGCTGAAGAAAGCAAGAACCGAGAACAAAGCACCCAGAAAAAGTAATTGGCCAGTAATGTTTCCGCGATCTCGATCGATAAATTGAGGCAAGACAGCTGCGTAAAAAACTAAACCTTTAGGATTTAAAACTCCCACCATGAAACCATCACGAATTGATTGAAAGACTTGCGGTTCAACCGGGCCCTGATTGGTCATATCTGCCGCGTGAACTTTTCTTTTCCGGATTGCATCTACGCCGAGATACACCAAGTAAAGACCGCCACCCCATTGCACGGCTACGAAAGCTAAATCCGATCGCTGCAGAATTGGCCCTAAACCAAAAGCCACTAAGGAAGAGAGAACAAAAGCGCCAGTTACATTTCCGGCAACCGTTACAACGGCAACTTTGCGACCCCAGGCGATAGCTCGTGCGATTACAAAAAGCACACTTGGTCCAGGAGCCAAAATAATAATCATCGCGGCGATGATGTATTCAACGAGTCGCGAAGGGATTACCACTTAGGAATTCTAATCGGCGGAATGCATTTTCTGGGGAAATGCCAAACGGGGCCGGTTTCCCGACCCCGTTTGGGTTTAAACAGTTAAATAGTCTTACTTGCGCATCTTTGCTAGCGCTGTAAGAACTTGGTAACCAATTACTGCAACTAAAGTGGCATTTACGATACCGGTGAAGGTGTAGTCGCCCTTAGTCCATGTGTACTCAGCAATACCAATAATTAGCGCTGAAGACGCGATCAAAAGGTTTGTTGAGTTGGCAAAATCAACTTTGTTTTCGATCCAGATACGAGCACCAAGTACGCCGATCATTCCGAATAGCGCTGTAGAAACGCCACCGAGTGCACCCACGGGAGTAGCGCCAAGGACTGCTCCGAATTTTGGGGACAGAGACAGAACTACTGCACCTAAGCCAGCGATCCAATATGCAGCAGTTGAATAAACTCGAGTTGCTGCCATTACACCGATGTTTTCGGCATAAGTTGTTGTACCTGAACCGCCGCCAAAGCCAGCGAGTGTTGTCGCAACACCATCGGCCATAAGCGCGTTGCCCATTTGATCATCCAGATTCTTACCAGTCATTGCAGAAACTGCTTTAACGTGGCCAACATTCTCGGCTATCAGTACTAGCACCACAGGCAAGAAAAGAATCATGATGCTGGTATCAAAAGTTGGTGAAGTAAAGGTTGGTAGTGCAAACCATTCAGCAGCTTTGATTTTGTCGGTAGCTACATCGCCCATAGCTAGGGCTACTACGTAACCAACTACTAAACCTAAGAAAATGCTGATGCGACTCATGAAACCTTTAGACAAGACAGTGAACAAACCAATACTGCCAAGTGTGATGATTGCAATTAGTGGGTCGGCAGTAAAGTTACCTTTTGCTGCGCCAGCTAAATTAAAACCAATCACCATAACGATGGTGCCCGTTACAACTGGTGGCATTAACCAGTTGATCCAACCGATACCAGCTGCCTTTACTGCAAAGCCAACTACAGCAAGAACAACACCAGTAAATACGATGCCTCCAAGAGCTGCGGCCATTCCACCAGTTGCATTTGCTGCCATAGCAGCACCGATTGGTCCTAGGAATGCGAAAGATGAACCTAAGTAGCTAGGTAACTTATTTCCCGTGATGATTAAAAATAGAATTGTGCCTACGCCAGAGAAGAAAAGCGTGGTCGTCGGTGGAAAACCGGTAATTATGGGGACCAAGAAGGTTGCGCCGAACATGGCAGCAATGTGTTGTAAGCCAACACCGATGGTGCGTGGCCAGCTCAGGCGTTCGTCAGTTGAAACTACAGCGCCAGCAGCAATGCTTTTGCCGTCGCCATGCATTTTCCAGGTAAGTAGAGACATATTGAAATAGGCCCTTCCTATTGGCCGCCAAGAGATTTGGCAGGCGCTAAATAGAGGGTAAATCCGACTCATAAGTAAGTCGCACAGGTCACACGGCGAGTTCACAGAAATCTAGATAGGTCCAGTTTGAGCGTGTTCAGGTTGCTTTCAAGCCCGAAATCGGCTTAACTATCGCATCGATATATCGAATCGATACATCTAATGGATATATCAATCGGAGTAATGGAATCAGGAAGGGGAAGTCGTGCGCTCACGCAGTGAATCACTCGAATTCGCCCTTCTGGGACTTCTTTCGCAGAACAGCCTTCATGGCTATGAACTGCGCAAGCGTCTAACTGCCATCTACGGTCCATTTCGAGCTCTCTCATTTTCAGTGCTCTACCCACAACTTAAGCGCATGATGCTGGCTGGATTGATTGAAGAATCAATTGAGGCCGCAACCCCACGTCGCTCTCGAATTGTTTATGGGCTAACTGAAAAAGGACGAGACCGTTTTTTAAAGTTAACCGACACTGTCGGCCCAGATACCTGGGAGGACGAAGGGTTCGAAGTTCGTTTCGCATTCTTTAGCCCAACTTCAACAAGTAATCGAGTACGAATTTTGGAAGGTCGTCACAGACGACTAAAAGAGAAAGCCGAGATTCTGCGAGGCGAGCTAGAGAAGTCGCCAATCGGAATCGATAAGTACCTAGAAGAGTGGCGACGTCACTCTCTTGAATCAGCAGAACGAGAAATTGTTTGGCTGGAAGACATGATCAAAACCGAGAGGAAATAGAGTGAATATCACAACCG
>CAZFZK010000093.1:0-596 GCA_964523605.1 uncultured Candidatus Planktophila sp.
TTAGCCTCGGTTTTGCCTTTGCAGCAGCTATGGCTGGCTGGTTAATTGATCATCGCGGAACTAATTACTCTTTCGCCCTTGGAGCAATAGCTACTCTCTTTACACTCGGAATTACTTTAATTGGGCGCAGTAAATTCAGTACTGAGATTTAAAAAGTTAACCCCATTATGCATTCGTTGGTGTCTTCAAAAATTTCAGCGAACCCAAATTTCTTATAGAAAGCACGAGCCCGATCGTTGCTCGTCGACATATGAAGATGCACGCCAGGTGAACCCGCATTCTTTAACTCAGTTAGCAAAAAGGTAATCATTGATTTTCCATAGCCGGCACCTTGATGTGATTCGATAATGTCGATATGCAAATGAGAAGTAACTCTTGGTCAGCAGGTGTAATCTCGAAGTTAATTTGTTGGTATTTAATTTTGCTTTCGCCAGAAAATTGAGCATGTCGATTCGCTCGACATGAGTCCATGGCTTGCCATAGAAACCTTCAATAACGCCGCGAATTCCAAATGACTTCATGCCCCAAACGGTACCTGTCTAGGCAACGATATTAAAGCTATTAGTCATAGCTCGTGATGGAAGCCAAATTGAGTC
>CAZFZK010000093.1:626-4838 GCA_964523605.1 uncultured Candidatus Planktophila sp.
ATCGATTGAACAGATTGCCGGAGTATTAGAAACTAAAACGGGCTGGATTATGAACCCACGTAGGTGTGACTTTGAAGTAAACGAC
Organism: uncultured Candidatus Planktophila sp.; assembly: GCA_964523605.1. GTDB lineage: Bacteria > Actinomycetota > Actinomycetes > Nanopelagicales > Nanopelagicaceae > Planktophila. The sequence continues at coordinate 712 of CAZFZK010000093.1, forward strand.
AAATAGGCGAACCAAGGGAGTCCACCAATCTTTGAGTATGCCGACATCGAATACTTGTCCTGCCAACCACCAAATGAAATATTTTGATTCAGTTTGTTAACAAGTGTAGGAACTTGGTCAACGGTTGCTTTAGGGTCAACTTTGGGATAGTTAGCTGGATTAATTATTTGGCCCGGGCATGCTGTAGATGCCTTGGTAATCGTCCCGGTTGCAGCTGCATTTCCGCCATCCCAAGTCGCTTTCCAGCAAGTTGTTGAAGCAGTTCCACCAGACATCAACGTTGGCGGACGCCATGTAAGTGCAGAACCTAACTTAGGTGTAGTTGCGATGTAGCGCCAAGTGTTATTAGCGGTACAACCAAGTGCATTACATGCCGAAACATTAATCACATACCAAGTAGATGGTTTGAGTCCAGTAAGAGAGGCAAAAGTATTTACTGTTAAGAACTCTCTCTGCGTGGCGCTATTCCAATCACCATAAGCATTTAACAAAACTTCGGCATACGAAACTTTGTAGCCATATAGACGCAACCCACCATCATCAGAACTTGGCACCCAAGTGATATCTACTTGAGTATCACTTATAACATTGGCAAGAGGTGTGCTTCCAATACCTGGTGCTCCGACCCACGTGACGATATTTGAGGGAGCCGATGCCGCGCTATCGCCCGTCTTGGTATTTGTCACAACACTAAATGTGTAAGGCGTAAAAGGTCTAAATGGATTTGGCACAGTTGTGCTTGAATACAAACATTGATTAATAGTCGCTGACTTAATTACACACTTAGCTCCGTTAGATGAAGTGACTGTGTAACCCGTGATACCTGTTTTATCTATCGGGAGCGTCCAAGAAACAAACCAACCATTTTCAACTTTGAAGTATGCGCCCACATCAGTTACAACCGGAATCGCCGCATTTGCTGAAGGAATATTGATAGCAGCTGCCGCTAAAACTAAGGCAGAAACAATGCGAATGGACTTCTTCATGGCACTCCTTGACGTGGGGTTAGGTCAAAAGATCGCGCAGATGCACTTGGACAATTTTAAAGTAGTGGTTGCTAAACGCCACGTATTTGGCGGCCGCTCCTAATTCTTAATCTTAGGGAGATTCCAATTACGCTTAATCGAGATTAGGCGAATACCGATCACCAAGACGAATCCGATGGCCGACGCAAGTTCCTGACTAGCGCCTACTTCAATCGCAATCACGAGCGCACTCGCCCCAATAAACGCCGCTGTTCCATTAGTTTCACGATGAAGCAAAACCGGTGGAACTTGCGCAAGTAAGTCACGCGTTAATCCGCCGAGTACGGCGCTTAGTAGCCCAAGTAAAATTGCAGGGATCGGATCTAGATTTAGATCTATGGCAAGGGCTGTCCCGGCAACAGTTGAAACACCAAGGCCGATGGAATCCATGAAGAGCACGAAACTACCAACCTCTTTAGACCACTTAAATAAAATGGTTAGCACAACTGCCAAAAGAACTGCGCCTACTAGGTAAGGTTTTTCAATCCAGGTTAATGGAATGTCTAGAACTAGATTGCGAAATGTTCCACCGGTAAGGGCTGCAACTGATGCCACGAAAAGAATTCCGCCGTAATCCATAAATCGGCTTGCGGCAAGACGAGCACCAACTAATGCAAAGGCAAAAGTGGAAAGAAAGTCTAGGACTACGAGGAAGTCATTCACTTGCGAAGTTTATCGAAATTATTTAGTGAAAGTTGGTTGTAAAACACCTACGCCAAGAGCACTCTCAATTTGTGCCATTGCAGCAACTAATTTCACTTCATCATTTGCGCGAGCAACAACACCTAAACCAACTGGCAAACCTTCAGTAATTCCCATTGGAATGCATCCGATTGGGTAACCAGCAATTGCCGGCGCCATAGTGATCCAGCTGTTGTTGCCGTAATCATCACCTTTGCCCAAAGTGCTTTCCCAGGCTGGTGAATAAGTGGCACCAATTAAGACATCTACATCTTTCAGTGCGTTATCCAGAGTTTGGGTTGCCCATAGCAAATTGCGAGAACGCTTACGGTTGTAGGCACGAGCTCGACCACCTAAATCAAGAGCGGCCTCAAATAACTCTTGGCCGAAATGTTTTAGCTCAGTTTCGGCATTAGCTAAATTGAACTTAACAACCTCGGCCAAAGAAACTAGTTCACCATTGGTGCGACCAGGCAGATATGTGCCTAAATCATCGACTAACTCGTGCAATAAACATTCGTATTCGTCATTGCCTATAGATTCAGCGGGTGCCGAAACTTTTATATCGACTAGCGTCAAATTAGATTTAGCCAGTGCGCTAACTGCCGCTTCAAAAAGTTGATCCGTGCCCGCATCACCTGATAACCACGATTTAACTACGCCGATACGAATTGGTTGATTTGAATTGGCAGCCTCGACTAAGCCGTTCATTCCAGATAGAACTTCGAGCAAAAGCGCTGCATCTAAAACGCTACGAGCCATCGGGCCAGGAGAATCTTGTGCATCACTAATTGGAATAACGCCAACTCGCGAAACCGTACCCACAGTTGGCTTTATTCCAACACAACCATTAAGTGAAGCTGGGCAAACGATTGAACCATCTGTCTCGGTACCTACCGCAAGTGAAACTAATCCAGCCGCGATAGCAGAACCGGAACCAGATGAAGATCCGCCAGCGCTATGTTTGTGAATCCAAGGGTTTGCAGTTAACCCACCAACAGCTGACCAACCACTAGTTGATTTCGAAGATCTAATATTTGCCCACTCAGATAAATTCGTCGCACCAATAATGTTGGCACCGGCGGCCCGCAAGCGAGTTACTAATTCCGAATCCTGCTTAACCGGATAATTTTCTAACGCTTTTGATCCTGCCGTTGCTGGCAAACCAACAGCTTGAATATTGTCTTTAATTAAGATTGGCAACCCAGCAAGAGGTAGGTCTTTGTTTATCGATAGCGCATCACTGAGTGCGGTTTTTGAAACTGCGAGCACACTGTTTAGCTCATAACCTGATTGGTCAAGGCTTTGAATTCTCTCTAGCGCTTCGGTAGCTAGTTCGGCAGCAGTCGTTTTACCGCTTCGAATTGCAGCAATGCTTTCGTGGGCCGAGAGATATGAACTCATCTGCGCAGATTACTCGTAGTGCGAGAAATTATCAGGTCTAATACCCTTTGCAAATGCTGGGCGGTATCAATAATGGACTCTTTCTCTCCTCTTTTGGCGGCTTTTTCGCGCTCGCCTTTCTTGCCTTAATTTTGAAATGGGCCTTTGGCAATCGTGGCAAAGATAAGAAATTTGTTATCACGCCAGACCAAGCTGGCAAAAAAGATCAATACGGTTTATTGGTTGCGCTACCAACACCGAAGAATTACATTGAAGCTGAGTTGCTGAAACAGAAACTTTTAGCAGCAGATATCAAAGTTAACCTGACTCAAACTTATGATGGCCCTGCGCTGATGGTCTTTGAGCGAGATTTTAAGATCGCTCAAGCGGTACTAAAAAGTTAAATTGCGTAAATAATCGCGAACTGCAAAAGTAGCACGCACATCATCGAGGTTATAGGAATATAACCAATCAATTGATTCTTGTTGTTCAGCCTTTGACTTATTTGGATCAACTGCATCCTTGTATTTTAAAAGCGAGAGCGCGCCGCCTGGATCTTGCACTTGCCAATTAAAGCCTGCCTTCGGCGCTAACTTCTTAATTCCATAACCAGTTGTGCCGAGTGCAACTTGTTTTGAATAATCCAGCAGATCTACGAAATAGTCGCCGGTAAAGTCATCGACATCTTCAAGAGTTGGTACTCCGGTTTTGCCCTCGTGATTTCGAGCAAAGTTTCGCCACCAAGTTTTTTCGTGGCTACTGTAGTGGAAGATGCCAATAGATTTTCCAGCAGCTTCGGCTTGCGTCACTTGATCTTTCAAGAAGTTCCACATCTTTAGCAATAATTGGTATTCGCCATCTTCGGTATTTGAGTAATCAGCGAAAGAATCAAACTGCGCGCTATGCCAATCTCTATTTATGGTGCGATCGTGGATTCCAAACCCGTATAGATAAACCCGATCTTTGCCCTCAATTTCACTTAGACCATTATCTTGAAACGCAGAAAGACTATTTTCAAGATCTATATCGATTTCAATA
>CAZFZK010000094.1:0-4704 GCA_964523605.1 uncultured Candidatus Planktophila sp.
GATGCTGCTATGCCATTAGTAGTTGTAATCACTGAAGGTATTCCAGTTCACGATTCCGCTAGTTTCTATGCTTACTCATTAACTAAGGGCACAACTCGCATCATCGGACCAAACTGTCCAGGTTTAATTAGCCCCGGTAAATCAAATGTCGGAATCATTCCGGCGAATATCACTGGTTCTGGTCCAATTGGTTTAGTTTCCAAGTCAGGAACTTTGACTTACCAGATGATGTTCGAACTTCGCGATATCGGATTTAGTACTGCAGTTGGTATCGGTGGTGACCCCGTAGTTGGCACAACACATATCGATTGCTTGCGCGCATTCCAAGATGATCCAGAAACCGAAGCAATCGTCATGATTGGTGAAATTGGTGGCGATGCTGAAGAGCGTGCCGCAGCATTTATCGCTGAATATGTAACTAAGCCTGTTGTTGGTTACGTTGCAGGATTCACCGCACCTGAAGGTAAAACCATGGGTCACGCCGGAGCAATCGTTTCCGGGTCATCAGGAACTGCGCAAGGCAAGAAAGATGCCCTCGAAGCGGCTGGCGTTAAAGTGGGTCAAACCCCAAGTGAAACAGCGCGTTTATTGCGCGCCATTATGGGCCGCTAACCACAATGTTCCAACGAGTCCTTGCGGTCACGTTGGTTCAAGTTGTACGCAGCATTTCTGTAGTCCTTTTACCGATCGCCTTTCTTTCGCTAATTGCTTGGGCTACTGCAGGTAGCACCAATGGAAACACTTCTGATCCGGTTCGCGCTGCCATTTGGCTTTGGTTAGGCGCGCATCATTTAGCTTTTAAGTTAACTCTTTCCGAAGGTGCTGCAGCTGGATGGTTAACGTACCTACCACTTGGTGCCTTAATTTTTCCAATATTGGCAATCCGTATTGGATTTAAACGAAGCATTGAGCGATTAGATAATGATTATCAAAGTATTGCTTTGGCTCGCACTTTATTTGTTTCCCTTTATGCAGCCATCACGGCTGCCATCGCATTCTTTGTTTCTACAGATTCGGTAAAACCAGTTTGGTATTTAACTCCACTTGTCACAATTCCAATTGTGACTCTTTCGGTTCTAAGTGCCGAACGTCGCAAAATTTCATCTCAGCCAATTTTCTTTGCTACCCGCATCATTTCTGCTTTCTTAGGGTTTGGGTTCTTCGTACTGGGTATCTCGTTACTAATTAATTTGGCAACAGTTAAAGATTTAACTCAAGTACTCGAACCTGGAATTTTAGGTGGGCTACTTCTGCTAATTTTGAATTTGTTGTATCTGCCAAATGCGGCTGTTGCAACCATTGGTTATTTTGCTGGCGTTGGTTTCGGAATTGGCAACGGCACCATAATTTCACCCTTGTCATATCAAGTTCCGGAAATTCCAGCGCTACCAATTTTGGGAGCTCTGCCAACAGGAAAATTCCATTGGGCGCTAATTGCAGTTCTACTTTTTGTAGCAGCAGGAGTTGCATTAACAAGTTGGACGCTAAATCAACGGCCCGAAGTTCTTTGGCAAACTTTTACCTTGATCTTATTAGCAATTGCGTTTATTAGTTGGGCTGCAAGCGGATCCTTAATGACTCAAGCGTTAAGCGCCGTAGGAGTTTCAATCTGGAAAGTCACGCTGGCTATAGGCCTAGAAATGGCTATTGGCATTGGCTTGGCGCGCATTCTTCCGCGGTTAGATCGAGCCAGATGAAGAAAGTCGTAATTCTGGCTAGCGGATCGGGCACTTTAGCTCGAGCAATCTTTGCCGCTGATAAGGATTACGAAGTAGCTGCCCTGATCTGTGATCGGCCTCAAGCAAAAGTTATTGAAATTGCACGTGAGTATGGGATTAAAGTTGAGTTACTCGAGTTAATGGGAGATCGAGCAAAGTGGGATCAAGAGTTGCTATCTCTTGTTTCAAGATATGAACCAGATCTAGTTGTCAGCGCTGGCTTTATGCGAATCTTGGCACCGCAATTCGTGCAGACCTTTAAAGTGATAAATAGCCACCCCGCGTTATTGCCACTCTTTCCTGGTGCGCATGCCGTGCGTGATGCACTTGCCGCCGGCGCTAGCGAGACCGGCACCACTATTCACTGGGTAGATGAAGGCATTGATACCGGTCAGATAATTGCACAGGAACGCATTGCAATTGCGCCAGCAGATACCGAGGAATCTTTACACGAACGCATTAAGATTATCGAACGCGGTCTCATCGTTGCGACCATTCCGCAAATTTTGGCCGAGTTAAAGTAGAAGGCAGCCCCGTAAATGAGCAATCGCAAACCGATCCGCCGCGCTTTAGTTAGCGTTTACGATAAAGCTCGTTTGGTCGAAGTTGGGACCGCGCTTAGTAAAGCTGGCGTTGAAATACTTTCAACCGGTTCGACTGCCGCTAATTTGGCCGCCGCTGGAATCGCGGTTACTGAAGTCAGTGATTACACCGGCTTTCCTGAAATTATGGGCGGGCGTGTAAAAACTTTGCATCCAAGAGTGCACTCCGGAATCTTGGCAGATCAGAATAATCCTGATCACTTAGCTGCAATCGCCGAACTTGATATTGCCCCATTTGATTTAGTAATTATTAACCTCTATCCATTCGCCGCAACTATTGCCGCTGGCGCTACATTTGCCGAAGCAATTGAACAGATTGATATTGGTGGCCCATCTATGTTGCGTGGAGCGGCTAAGAATCATGGCTCAGTAGCGGTTATTAGCGATCCTTCACAATATGACCAGTTACTAGGTGCATTAGCGGCCGGTGGATTTACCAATCAAGAACGCCAAGAGCTGGCATTGCAGGTCTTTAGAACAACTGCGGAATACGATCTAACGATTGCAAATTGGTTAGGCGAACAAGGTAGCGATGCCAAGCTGCCAACCTGGTTTGGGACAATATATAAACAGGAAAACTCTTTACGTTATGGCGAGAACCCTCATCAGAGCGCAGTAATTTATAAATCATCTGGGCAGGGAATAGTTGGTGCTAAACAGCTTCACGGTAAAGAGATGTCTTTTAATAATTACACCGATGCCGATGCTGCTTGGCGTGCAGCGCTAGACCACAATGACCCAGCAGTTGCAATTATTAAACATGCTAATCCTTGTGGAATTGCTACGGGTGCGAACATTGCTACGGCTTATTTAAAAGCCCACGAGTGTGACCCAGTATCAGCTTTCGGTGGCGTTGTTGCTGCTAATCGTAAAGTTGATCTTGCGATGGCAGAGCCACTTTCCAAGATTTTTACTGAAGTTTTAATTGCACCAGCATTTGATGATGATGCACTAGAAGTTCTGATGAAAAAACCTTCGATTCGAATTTTGCAATGTGATTTGTCGGCAATAAATCCAATCGAACTTCGCCCGGTCTCTGGGGGAGCGCTTTTACAAGAAAGTGATTTGATCGATGCCCCCGGTGATAGTGCAGCAAACTGGGTGCAAGTTTCCGGAGATCCGGTAAGTGCGCAAACTATTAAAGATTTAGAGTTTGCATGGCGCTCAGTTCGCGCAGTAAAGAGCAATGCCATTTTGCTTGCAAAAGATAGCGCCGCTGTCGGAATCGGAATGGGCCAAGTAAATCGAGTTGATTCTGCGAAGTTAGCAGTTGATCGTGCCGGCGATCGGGTTGCTGGTTCAGTTGCAGCTAGCGATGCTTTCTTCCCATTTGCTGACGGCTTACAGATTTTGCTAGCTGCTGGAGTTATTGCAGTAGCCCAGCCTGGTGGCAGCGTGCGCGATGAAGAAGTTATTGCTGCAGCTAAAGCCGCCAATGTTGCAATGTTCTTCACAAGTACAAGACACTTCTCCCATGCATAAAGCGCGGATTCTCGATGGCAAAGCACTTGCCACCATCATCAAAGCTGATCTGCGCACTCGTGTTGAAATCTTAAAAACGCGCGGCATCAAACCAGGTTTAGGCACAGTTCTAGTTGGCGATGATCCAGGTTCGCATTCTTACGTTTCCGGCAAACACCGAGATTGCCAAGAAGTTGGCGTTAACTCAATTCGCGTAGATCTTCCAGCAACTGCGACACAAGCTGATGTAATGGCAGCAATTAAAGATTTGAACTCGGCGAAAGAATGTACTGGTTATATTGTGCAGTTGCCGATGCCTAATGGAATTAACGCACAAGTGGTTCTCGAGGCAATCGATCCAGCTAAAGATGCCGATGGATTGCATCCCATGAACCTTGGTCGATTAGTAAGTGGTTATGCAGCGCCTTTACCTTGCACCCCAAGAGGCATCGTCGCGTTGTTGCGTCATTACGATATTCCGATCGCAGGAGCTGAAGTTTGTGTAATTGGTCGCGGCTTAACAGTTGGTCGACCACTTGGATTATTGCTAACTCGCAAGGAAGAAAATGCCACGGTCACATTGACTCATACTGGTACTAAAGATTTAGCAAAGCATGTTAAGCATGCCGACATTGTGGTGGCAGCAATTGGTAAAGCACATTTCTTAACAGCACAAATGATAAAGCCAGGTGCCACTGTTTTAGATGTCGGAATTTCGCGAACCGAAGCTGGCTTGTTAGGTGATATTCATCCTGATGTTTTTGATGTTGCTGCAAACATTGCCCCAATGCCAGGTGGCGTTGGCCCAATGACTCGAGCAATGCTGCTTACCAACGTGGTTGAAGCATGCGAGTAATTTCATATGCACTAGTTGCCGCTGGGGTAGTAGTGGGAGCTCTCGGGTTGGTGCGAACTGGGTCACT
>CAZFZK010000095.1:0-4698 GCA_964523605.1 uncultured Candidatus Planktophila sp.
GCCAAGGTTTTCGGAGCTCTACTAGATGTATTTGTAGATGCACTGAAGGCTGATCTGGCTGCTGGCAAGGTAACTCAAGTGCCAGCACTTGATGGTCGTGTTAAGAAAGTTGCTTAACACTTAACAAACGTTTAAAGATCAGGGGCGCATCCGCAAAGGGTGTGCCCCTGATTTATTTTTACGCGATAAACTCTGCATCTATGAGTCCGCAAGCGGAAAAACCCACAATTATCCTGGCTACCAGCAATGGAGTCGGAATGGGTCACTTGGCACGAGCAAGTGCGATAGCTCTGGAATTAAAGGAAATTGCTAACCCAATCATTGTTTCAATGGCTGGCGGTGTTGCCGAAGTACCTAATTTTGTTGGTGTTCGTTGTGAATATATTCCGGGACGTGATCGTGGCTGGATGCCAAGAAAACTTTGGGATGCATATTTACGCGACCGCTTACTTGCACTGATTGAAGAAACCGATGCGCAAGTTTTATCTTTTGATGGCGTAGTTCCATATCCAGGTGTTATTGGTGCGAAGCTTAGAAAAAATGATCTAGCTTTAGTTTGGATCCGTCGTGGATTGTGGCAGAAGAAACCGCAAGGTTTAGCACTTGGGCTGCAATCAATGATGATGGATGCAATTATCGAACCTGGTGACTTTGCTCGAGTTTATGATCATGGCCCAACTAAAAATCGCAAAGATGCAATTGTTACATCGGCAGTTTCGTTGTATCAAGATGCTACCGCTCTCGATCGTGATGAGGCGCGAATTGCATTAGGCATTGATTTAAATCGCCCAGCCGTACTTGTGCAACTCGGCACCGGCGATAGTGATGTAAATGAGAAAATGACGGCAGCGTTAAAGGGTCTAATCGGTTGGAAAGATTTGCAAGTTGTTCTAACTAAAAAGCCAATTGATGCTAACGGAAATTCACTAGTTCCAGAAGGTTTAGAGATTAAACAAGTTCGCTATTTCCCGCTTGCTAAAGTTCTGCATGCATTTGATGCAGCTATTTGTGCGACTGGATATAACGGCGTGCACGAACTATTACCTGCTTTAGTTCCAACAGTTTTCGTCTCAAACATTCGCGGTACCGATGATCAAGAAGCCCGCGCTCAGTGGTGCCACGATTTAGGTTATGCACTTCGAGCTGATCAAGCCGATTTAGCAAACATCACTGATACCGTAAAACTTTTACAAGACCCAGAAGAGCGGGCTCGGCTACATCGCATGTGCAAGAAACTACCTGAGGCAAACGGTGCTAAAGAGGCCGCCCAGATTCTCTACGAAATGGCCACGGTTAAACATGGTGTGCAGCCTGCTTTTATCGCCAGAATGCGCTTAAAAGCTCGCGATTTTGGTTTAACCAGTTTTCGCCAATTGGCAAATGCGCTTTATCGCCAGTTAGCCCTGGTTTATCGCAAATTTAATCCTCACATTGTGGTTCAGATCGTAAAAACTGACGCGCCACACTTCGGCGAAGAGACTGACCCGCAAACAATGCGTCATTTAATAAATGGCGAAGTTCGCTACGAACATCTAATCACTGGTGCTTCTGAAGATTATCGCCGTCGTCGTGATGAGATAGCATCTGCTGCATACGGCACGGTAAGACGTGTTGTTAATACCCAGAAAGAACCACTATGAATTTGAGATCGTTCATAAAGCGCACTAAAGCTGGCCACTTAATCTGGCGTATCTTTATTGGCGTGCTGGGCGGAACAATCACAGTGCTTGGCGCAGTAGCTTTAGTTGCACCCGGCCCCGGAGTATTGATTTTACTTGCTGGTCTGGGAATTTTAGCAACTGAATTCGCTTGGGCTAGTAGAGCAGTTAGTAAGACAAAGAGCATGGCACAAACAGCTGCTGACAAAGTTGGAATTCCTGCCTGGCTTAAGTATTTAATGTTCGCCGGTGCAGCAGTATTTTCAATCATTGTAATTATTTACTATCACATGAATAGCTAATTGATTTAGAGATTTTCAAAGCGCAAATTCTTCACCATTAATCTATAATTTCTTAGATGAGCGCAACAACATCAACTCCAATTCATCCGGTTCTAAGCAATCGACGAAGCCCAAGATCATTCGATGCAACTGCCACTATTTCTAACGAGGCCCTAGTCGCGATCTTAGAGGCGGCGCGCTGGGCACCATCTGCTAACAATTTCCAACCTTGGCGCTTTCACGTAGGAGTGCGCGGAGATGAAGTATTTACTTCGATTCTTGGCACCCTGGTTCCGTTTAACCAAAGTTGGGCTAATCGCGCATCAGCTTTAATAATGGTTTCAACAGTTAATCAGAATGAAGATGGAACTCCCCGACCAATTTCAGGTTTTGATACTGGATTAGCCGTTAGCCAGCTAACTTTTGAAGCTCATAGTCGTGGCCAAGTAGCTCATCAAATGGCAGGTTTTGATGCTGCAAAAGCAGCCACAACCTTTGATTTACCAGATGCCATCACGCCAATTGTTGTAATTGCGATTGGTACCCAAGGACCAGCCGACCAACTCGAAGGCGTATTACTTGAGCGTGAGAATGCACCGCGATCACGCAAAGAATTATCCGAAATTGTTTTAGCTGGATTGCCTAAGTAGTAACTTAGTTAGAAGCGAGAGCGGATTTCCCAGAGATCAACAAATACTGGGTTGAACAAAGTACTTGCTAAATATTTAACGCCAGCCGAACCACCGGTTCCCATTTTGGCACCGATAGTGCGTTCGACCATTTTTACATGGCGGTAGCGCCATTCTTGGAGACCTTCGTCAATATCGAGTAAGCGTTCACAAACTGATGCACTTTCTGGGTCGTTGCGATGTACATCAAGTAAAACTTCTTGTACGTCTGGGTTAGCAACATAAGCAGTTGACTTATCACGAGCCAAAACATCAGCCGGAATTGCATGACCGCGCTTTGAGATGTAAACCAGTAATGAATCCCAAACTGAATTACGGTTGGTGATCAACGAAATATCACTTTGCACATTTTTTGGTAGATGCCCAGCCATTGCACTATCGCGACGCCCAAGGATCGCCTCGACTTTTCTAAATTGGGCAGATTGAAAACCACTTGAGGAAGAAAGATAAGAGCGAAAACTATTGAATTGCAGTGGCGTCATTGTTTCTAAAATATCAATCTGTGCAACACATACTTTCATAATGGTGCGAATGCGCCCAAGTAGCGCAAGCGAGCGATGTGTTTCGCCGGCTTCAAGAGCTGCTTGCGCAGCCAGAAACTCATGAATTAACTGCTTAAACCAAAGTTCATAACTCTGATGAATGATGATAAATAGCATCTCATCGTGTTCTGGGCCATCTGAGAGCGGTCTCTGCAAGTTAAGTAATTCATCTACTGCTAAATAAGATGTGTAAGTAAGCGCGGGATCTACCTGCTCGTTGGTCATGTGACTCTCGAATCTGTTTTTTCAATCTTTTCATATTGACGAGTTGTTACGAGATCACGAATACGTTGAAAACCGTCCCAAATTTCCACATACGAAGTGGGTAAAGGCGAGATAGCTAATCGAATTGAATCAGGGGTGCGATAGTCCGGAATCACATTAGCGAACTGACGAAGAGCAACACAGATCCGAGCTGCATCTGGATGCCCGATTGAAATATGCCCACCACGTTCATTGGCATCGCGTGAAGTCAGTAACTTAAAGCCTAGGTCGGCCAGCCATGCATCGTAAAGCTCGATCATCATTTGAGTTCCGGTCGCACATTTGTGTGCAATCTGATTTAGGCCAGCTTCCTCGATGATTGAAAACGCACTCTTGATGCACCTCAGTCCAATTAATGAAGGACTCGCAATTTGAAATCCACGAATACCTTCAGCGCGTTCAAATACTGGACCCATCCCGAATTGATCGCCTTGCGAAAACCAGCCTTGAATCGGAACTTGTAGTTCAGCTTGTACGCGCTTGTTCACATATAACCATGCTGGTGCACCTGGCCCAGAGTTGCCGTACTTATAAGTGCAACCAACCGCAATATCTACGCCATTGTCATCGAAGTTCATTTCAATAGCACCAACAGCGTGGCTAGCATCCCAAAGTAGAAATGCGCCAAAACTACGAACTAAATCAGTCAGCGATTTAATATCGTTGCGTGCACCCGATCGGTACTGAATTACTTCTAACGTTACAAGTGCCACATCGTCAGATAAATATGGCTTCAACACATCAACTGTAATCAATTCATTTTCAGAAATATTTGGATCTTCGTTATCAATTATTACTAAGTTCAAATTAAATTGTTTAGCAATTCCATCTAGAATATAACGATCAGTTGGAAAGTTAGCAGCGTCTGTAATAATTGTTTTACGACCTGGGCGCGCATGAATGGCAGCTAAACAAAGTTGATAGAAATTAACCGAAGTTGTATCGCATGCCAAAACTTGGCCAGCAGCAGCGCCTAATGTCGCGCGCCCGATTAAATCACCGGTTGGCTGAGCTTCATCAACCCAGTGACCCCAGCCATTTACTACTTCTGGGCCCCATTCTTTAGTCATAAAGTCATTCACCGCGATAACGGTGTCGTGCGGTAAGCGGCCGAGCGAATTTCCGTCGAGATAACACATATCAGGGTCGGTAATTACATAACGCTCTTTGAAATGGCGTAATGGGTCTTGGGCATCTAGTGCCAATGCGTATTCGCGGTCAGTAACCTTCATGCCGTAAAGGTACGCTTTCCCCCTATGGCACG
>CAZFZK010000096.1:0-4691 GCA_964523605.1 uncultured Candidatus Planktophila sp.
GGTGGAGAAGCCTCAACCGGTACTGATGAGCAGAATGCAGTTAAGTATGCAATCAAACTATTTGAAGCAAAAAACCCGAACATCAAGATTAAACTTGTTTCAATAGATGATCAAGGTGACCCAGCAGTTGCTGGAACAGTTGCTCCGGGCATTGCAACCAACAAAAATGTTCTTGGCATTGTTGGACCTGCCTACTCAGGTGCAACTATCGCGTCTCTCCCGTACTACAAGGGTGCAGGAATGGCATTAATCTCCCCATCTGCAACTCGTGTATCGCTAACTGATCCAACATCGAAAGACTTTGGTGGACCAATTTTCCACCGTGTAGTGGGCAAAGACGACCTTCAGGGCCCTGCTTTGGCAAAATATGCAACAGCTGGAGTTTCATCTGCAAAAGTCTTTGTTTTTGATGATCAATCTGCTTATGCCGTTCCTCTTCGTGGTTTTGTCGAAGCTGGATTGAAGAAAGTTTCCGGAGCGACGCTTGTCGGCGGAGACTCAGTACCGAATACAACAACTGATTTTGCCCCAACAATTGCAAAGATTAAAACATCTGGTGCAAATGTCGTAATCTACACAGGTTATTACAGTCAAGCTGCTGTGTTCATTAAGCAACTGCGTGACTCAGGTTCCAAGGCAGTGTTTGCCGGAGGCGATGGGGTTTTCAACCAAGAATTTCCAAAGCTTGCGGGAGCCGCTGCTGAAGGTTCAAAAGTTACTGGCGTCGGTGGTCTTGCTGGCGTGGACCCAAAGCTGGAAGCTGACTTCGTAAAGAAGATGGGTGTTTCATCTGGTGTTTACTCAGTCGAATCATTCGATGCAGCAAATATCCTGCTTTCAGGTATCAAGGCTGGAAAGACAACTCGGGCCAAGATGCTTGCCTATGTTAAGTCTTACAAGGGAAAGAGCGTCAGTGGAAACACAATCAAGTTCGATAAGAATGGAGACATTTCATACGGACTATTTGCGGGTTTCACTACAAAGAATGGCGTTCTAGTCAATACAGGTATCGTTAAGTAATTAACTAGAACAAGCGCTTACAAAGATGGTGGGTGTTTTGGAAAACTCTGGATAAAGAGACCAAGACCCCCACCACTTTTGCAACTTTTACATTTATATTCATACAAGGTTAGGAGCAGCAAAAAATAATGTTTGCAGTGCTTATTGATCAGTTCTGGTCGCTAACCATCGCAGGCATTGCCTTGGGGTTCATATACGTTCTAATTTCTCTTGGTTACACAATGGTTTATGGCGTACTGCGCATGATTAATTTTGCAAATTCAGAAATATTTATGTGGGGTACTTTTGGAACGGTAATAACTTCGCGAGATATTTTTAACTACACACAGACTTCTGAGCCGGAAACTGGAGCAAAGTTGGCGCTGGTTCTCATTTCAAGTCTATTAATGTCTATGCTAGTAGCTGGACTTACTGCAGTATTTGTAGAATATGTAGCATATCGACGCCTTCGTATAAAGGGTACTAATAGACTTGCAACTCTGATATCCGCAATTGGAATTTCTATAGCTTTGCAAGAAGTAATGCGATTGTTGACTGACTCACGCCCAGTAGGTTCTCCTAGAATTCTTGAAAAAATGATTTTAACGGAAATCTGGGGGGCAAATATTCGCCTAGACACCGTAATTACCATTATCGCAGCCGCAATTATTTTCTTCGTACTAGAGCGCTTTATTAAATTATCTCGAATGGGCAAAGCTATTCGTGCAGTCTCAATGAATGAGGATGCCGCAAAACTCATGGGAGTCAATCTAAACCGTGTCATAACTGCAACATTTCTTATCGGTGGATTAGCTACAGGAGCGGCAAGCTTTTTCTATATAACTGTTTTCGAGTACACCAAGTTTAATATCGGGTTTACGATGGGTATGGCGGCATTTACTGCTGCTGTTCTTGGTGGAATTGGTAACATACGAGGTGCGTTCTATGGCGGACTGAGTTTGGGCTTACTGGAGGTTTATGCCTCGGCGATTCTAGGTACACAGTGGAAAGCAGTAACAGTATTTGTAGTTTTAGTATTAGTTTTACTATTCAAACCAAACGGCTTATTTGGTGAGGCCGTACAAACAACTAGGGCGTAACTTCATGAAAATTAGAAACTTCTGGAACCTGCGCGACTGGGGGGCAGATCTTTGGGAGCGAGCTAATCGACCACAGCGTGTGATGATATCTGTAACGGCTGTAATCCTAGTTGGCCTATTGCCATTTGCCGGTGCTTCATTTCTAGCAACTCCAATTGCTGCCTACGATGCAGTTTTGGTTTACCCTGTAGGGATTTTCGTTTTGATGGCCCTTGGGCTAAATATTGTGGTGGGTAAGTCAGGAATGTTGGACCTCGGTTACGTGGCTTTTTTTGCGATCGGTGCTTACACCATGGCATTGATGGGAACGCTAACCACCCTTAATACTTGGGAGATCATGCCCTTTGGAATTGCCTTCGCGATGTTAGCTGGTGTACTTCTTGGCTTACCAACTCTTCGCCTTCGAGGTGACTATCTTGCTATCGTCACTTTAGGTTTTGGTGAAATTGTTCGCTTGGTCGTACTTAACTCAACATGGAGTAATGGGCCAAATGGAATTGCAAACATTCCTATGCCTCCTGATATTGGACCTCTTAAGTTCAAGCTAGATGATCAGAAGGTCTTTTTTTGGGTAGTTGTTCTAATGATTCTTTTAACTATTTGGATGATTCGCCGCTTGAGCACTCGCCGCCCTGGTCGCGCTTGGGAAGCGATTCGTCAAGATGAAGACGCTGCCGAACTCATGGGTATCGCAACTCTGAAATATAAGATTTGGTCATTTACCTTAGGAGCCGCAGTTGGTGGTGCAGCAGGAGTGCTTTATGGCTCCAAAAATCTTTTCATCGCTCCTGAAATGTTTACCCTCAATGTGTCTATTTTAATTCTTGCTTGCGTCGTATTTGGTGGAATAGGAAATATTTGGGGCGTGATCTTAGGTGCTGCAATTCTTGGGTATCTACCCGATCGTATTCGCTTTATTTCCGACGCACGCCTATTAGTTTTTGGACTAGTTCTCGTGATTGTGATGAACTTCCGTCCAGATGGATTGCTACCTCGTAAAAAACGCGAAAAGGCAATAGTGAAAAAGGAAGTTAATTCATAATGTCAGAAATCCTCCTTTCGCTAAAAGACGTCACGATAAAATTCGGCGGCGTTACAGCCCTTAGTGAAGTAAATCTAGAAGTAAAAAGAGGTGAAATACTTGCTTTGATCGGTCCTAATGGCGCGGGAAAGACAACAGTATTCAATGTTGTAACGGGTGTCTATAAACCAACCAGCGGCACCATAACGTTTGCTGGGATAAAAATTGACAAGCAAAAGCGGTTCCAAATAACCAAAATGGGTATTTCGCGTACCTTTCAAAATATTAGGTTATGGGGCGATATGACAGCTCTTGAAAATGTCATTACTGCAACAGACGTTCATAAAGAAAGCGGATTAATGGGAGCGTTATTTGGGACTCCTCGAGCGCGTCGTGAAGAGCGCCAGAATCGTGAGCGCGCAATTGAGATACTAAAGTTTATTGGAATATATGAATATGCAGATCGTTTAGCAAAAAACTTACCTTATGGAGTGCAACGCCGTCTTGAGATTGCTCGCGCGATTGGCACCAATCCGAAACTTCTCCTGCTGGATGAACCAGCTGCAGGTTTCAATCCAGCTGAGAAAGTCGAACTTGCTGCACTAATAAAAAAAATTAGAGACGCTGGTTATACAGTTTTGCTTATCGAACATGATATGTCTTTGATTATGGGAATCTCAGATCGTGTTGCAGTGTTAGATTTCGGAATCAAAATCGCAGATGATCTTCCAAGTAAGGTTCAGAAGGATTCCAAAGTAATCGAAGCTTATTTAGGAGTGCCCGATGACGCGTCTTGAAATAAATAATCTCCATGTGCATTATGGCAAAATCGAAGCAATCAAGGGAATTTCGGTTGTAGTCAATGAGGGAGAAATAGTGACCTTGATTGGCGCTAACGGCGCCGGGAAGTCTACAACTCTCAAGACTATTTCAGGACTTCGTAAGGTAACTTCGGGGTCAATTGTCTTCGATGGGCGAGACATTTCAAATGTTCCAGCGCACGAGCGCGT
This sequence comes from uncultured Candidatus Planktophila sp., assembly GCA_964523605.1. Classification (GTDB taxonomy): domain Bacteria; phylum Actinomycetota; class Actinomycetes; order Nanopelagicales; family Nanopelagicaceae; genus Planktophila. The sequence continues at coordinate 4,131 of CAZFZK010000096.1, forward strand.
AGATCTTGGGATATCACAGGCCCCGGAGGGTCGGGGAATATTCCCTGGCATGACAGTCTTAGAGAATCTAGAAATGGGAAAGTTTCACCGCAAGAATCGTAGAGCTGAGATGAGCGAAGATTTAGAAAAAGTTTACACACTTTTTCCCCGCTTGAAGGAACGCGCTTCGCAAGTTGGGGGAACTTTGTCTGGAGGAGAGCAACAGATGTTGGCCATCGGTCGGGCGTTAATGTCTCGCCCGAAGGTTCTACTTTTAGATGAACCATCTATGGGCCTCGCTCCTCAGATGATTGCAAATATTTTCCGCATCATCACGGAAATTAATAAGGCTGGCGTGACAATTCTTCTTGTGGAACAAAATGCTCAGCAAGCACTGCAACGTGCTCATCGTGCGTATATCTTAGAAACTGGGAACATTGTGAAGGAAGCCAGAGCCAGCGATTTACTAAATGATCCTGCAGTGAAGGCAGCCTACTTAGGAACGGGTGCGCAATAATTATCTTGCTGCAAGAATTAAGCATGTAATTCTTGCGGTGCAGGTTTTCTCGCCTTTATCGTTTG
>CAZFZK010000097.1:0-4656 GCA_964523605.1 uncultured Candidatus Planktophila sp.
CTCGCGGTCAAGATTGCTGCGAAACCTGAGCTTCCAAAAGTCGAAGCAGCACCTGGAACCGCGAAGCGAACCACCATCACCTGCGTAAAAGGTAAGACCACGCGAAAGGTGAGCGGTACCGCGCCTAAGTGCCCTTCCGGTTTTAAGAAAAAGTAGTAAATTTTCTGCCATGAGGCAGAAATTTCGACTTCCTGCTCTTGCGGGATTAGTCCTTACCTCGTTACTTCTCTCAATCCTGCCTTCGCAAGGTGCGATCTGGTCGCCGAATATCACTCCTCCAGGACAGAATATTGTTGGCGTAAATATCGTTGATTCGTTTTTTAATTCCGGCGAGAATGTCTCCATTCTTACTGCACAAGGAGTGCCGCGAATTAATCCTGATGGCACTCCTAACGCACGCTTGTGTACCGCAATTGGTGTGGATCCATGTAATAAATCAGATCAAACCTATGTTGCAAATCTCCTCTTGCCTGCATGTAAAAGCTCCGCCGAACAGTGGTGTATCGAAAGTGTGAGTATTCGCAAGCAAGATGAGCCTGCGACTAAAAGCGCGAAGTTGATTCGCCAGGTGGATAGCGCATTGGTTGCGAATACCCCTGGTGATGGATTACCTGGCGGCTCCAGTATCAGTCTCTGGCAGGCAGAAGGAATGCAGAACTCTGGTGGCGTTGATACATACGCGGTTTACGTTGTTTTGAAGGCAACGAAGTTTCCTGGTAGTAGTCCGACCTTCGATCAATTTACTGCGATGGTCTTGCCGTACTCTGAAAAGCGCGGCTTTGAATATGAACGTCCGTTCTCGGAAGAGATGATGTTGCCAAACGGTTCGATTCGGATTGGAACCCGTGGTTCCGCGGGAGAGTGTGCGTGGACTGAAAATGGACTATGCGGGTTGATGGAAGATTTCCCAAGTGGGGTCCGTGCTTCGTTAACTTTGCGCGTAAGTAATTTACTCACTGGTTGGTTGATGGGCCGTATGGCTGATCCACTTATTATGGTCGAACCTTTTGATGCAGAACAGAATAAGATTTCAATCGATGCTGAACCGGTGAAAGTGCCAAAGTTCTATTCGGTAATTGATCGCTCGCAAGCTACCCCAGCAATATTGCGAGACTTGCCACGCAATTCTGATTTCTCTGGTGTGACAAATAGTTTAGCTAATGAGTTTGGTGCTTTCATAACAATTGAGAATTGGAAAGATGTCGCAAAAGATACCGCTGCTGGGTTGGTTAGCACGTGGTCTGCAACAACAATTCAAAATGGATTTGGCTCACAATGTCTTGCAGATCGGACAAAACTACTAGGCGTTGTGACGACTAATGCGATGGTGTACGAGGGGACTGCTCCTGCTTTTGATAACTCCACGCTCAATTACAAAGTAGGTGGAATGCACTTCAATCCCGATGGTTCGGTATTCGAAGGCACCTATGACCTTGTGATGCGTAAAGGCACTGCCCAGTGTTTGTATGGATTTACCGACGCGCCAATTACGGCTACGGTGACGGTGGTTGAAGCGGGCAAAGAGCAGCGAATCGAAACTTCTTCGCTACAAGAGTTAGGAAGTGGCACGGATAAGTGGCTCAAACTTTCTGCGCGTGGATTTACTTTCTCGAGCCCCACGTTGAAGATCAAACTTAATCAAGCGAAACCTGCGGCACCCGCACCTACGGCAGCGCCAGCTACCGAACAGAAAGCAGCTGCACCTGCAGCGCCCACGGCGAAGGCGCCAACAAAGCGGACATCAATCTCCTGCGTGAAGGGCAAGATCACCCAGAAGGTGACCGGAGTTAAACCAAAGTGCCCAGCAGGATTTAAGAAGAAATAAGGCAGTTGCTGGCGTTTATGGCGTGGCGCCTTTGAGCAATTTTCTAGATTAGACTTCGCTCGTCGCAGTTATCTGCGTAGGGGCCTTTAGCTCAGTCGGTAGAGCAACGGACTTTTAATCCGTGGGTCGTCGGTTCGATCCCGACAGGGCCCACTCATCTGTCCTCGGGTACAGCCCCAAAATGTCCAGTCGGGTATCGCCTCGATGAGAGCCTGCGGAGATTAAGCGAGCTTGTGGTCCGCTAGCGGTGGCTTAAGATGCCGCTATTTTTTCGCAGTTAAAGTTACTCGGTTGCTACGCCACTGGGTGAAATTTTTGGCGGTAGCTTCGCCTCGAACTTCGAGAATATATTTACCAGCACGTTTGAGCGTTGTCGTGAAACTAATTAAATTTCCTGACATTCGAGCACTTCCTATTTTCTTGAAACTTTTTCCTTGCTGAAGATATACCTGAATAGGTTGCTCCGGATCTTGTACATCAACTGCAGTACACGCAACAGTCAAACGAATGTTTAAAACTACTCGCTGAGGTGGGGTGCAAGTTACCGAGGGAATTGAACCATCATCGTTAGTTGCACCGACGCTCTTGCTACTGATGCGTCGATTGGGATCTGGCACGTTAACAATCCGATACGGATCGCTCGCGCCAGGCTGAACAGCATCAAGAGTGTCGTGATAAACACGAACGTACATAGGAGTGGTTGCGACAACCCGGCCAGCAGCTATTCCCGCATTATCAAACGTTAATATTCCAGAATCAGTCCACGGACCCTTGGGAGAGGATGCCTGCTGCAATTTTGCCGTTACCACCGGTTCCGCCCTTCTTTGCGAAGAAGTCTGCATAGAAACTCCAATTGCAACAGACTTTCCAAGTACAGGCGGGTCCTTTACCTCAAATTTCCATGACGCGGTTGGAGCCTTATGTAAAGTTAGCGAAGCTTGCCCTAATCTTTTATTGGAATCAAGGACAACCACGGTTACCGATCTATTTCCTTCACCCCAGGATGCTGGATTCAATTTCCACGTAAATGACTTTGCGCTATCAACCTTCCAGAAAACAAAATTCCGAAGCTGGTTGCTATCAGAAAGTCGAACAGGTTGCGCGACAAAACTAGGTATCGCATCGCTTATATTGATGCCGACTAGCTCTACATCTGCGTTAGCGATTTTTGGAATATCTACACTCATGGTGAAATCAAAAGGTTGTGTGGCAATTATCGAGGTAGTGGGATTAGTGATACGAACCTCAGGGTTTGGCGTATTTATTTCAAAAGAAATAGTTTGACTCTTTGAATAGTTCTTCTCATCGATGGCAATAACGGTAACTTTGTAAATGCCGTTAGGTACTGAACCTGCCTCCGCTTTCCAGACATACTCATCAGGAGAGTTGCGAGTATCGAGCTCCCAAGCTCTGAAATTTCTTGGAACTTTTGATTGCCACTCACTAATTTGATACCCAGCGAAAGTGGGCTCGACGTCCTTGAAGTCGATGGCAATGACTTTTATTTTGAAGTTAGTTAGTGGATCCGCTTTTGCGCGAACTCTAATTTCGAGATCACCAGGAAAGACTTGATTGGCGGTTGGTTTGATAAAGCTTAATTCAACCTCTGGTTCTTGCACAAGAAACTGGATTATTTGTTCAACAACATCCCCATTGGAATCCTGAGCGGCTACCTCAATGGTGCGCAAGCCTGCTTTGAAATCAGACAAATCCAATTTCCAAATGAAATTCAACCATTCACCGCTAGTGGAAGAGTCCACTCGATAAGAGGTATATTTACTTGGTATTTGGCTGCCGTAACTACTTCTATTGTTATTAAAAGAAGGTTTGGCGTTACTCTCCGAAATTCCAATAAATGTTATCTGCCTTTTTGCCTCTGCCGGAGATCTCGCCCAGGCCTCAATGAGTAGCTCTCCTTTTACGGCTTGATTGGCAGCTGGGGATCGAATCTCAAGAGTTGGCTTTGGACTCATCAGAAGTAACGAGTAGTCAGCTTCATCGAATTGGCCAGCACGGTCGACGACAATCACGCCTAGTTTCTTCGATACCCGCAATTCTTTACCTAATTGCGATGTAGCATCAATTGTGCAAGTGAAGCTTGTATTTCGGAGCGACGAAACATTCAAAAATATGTAACCACTTGGCAAATTTTTTACATTAGGATTTTCTGAATAGACGCGGTAAGGCAAGTTGGCGCATGGCATAGAAATGCCTACGTGCGTGATTGCGGTAGCGCTAGTCCAACGTACATCAATATCAAAATTTCCGTAGAGTATGGATCCGTCTTTTGGTGAGAACGAAGTAATCTCAGGTGCTGGATTTGTAATAGTAAGTCCAATACTGGCCAAAGAGCTTTCTTTACCAGTGCTGTCGATAACTTTTACCGCTACTTGACGCTCTCCGTTGCTCCACGTTGTTGCATCGAGGTTCCACGCGAGGGTGGTAGAGGCGAGCGAACGAACGTCGTAGCAATTTGCCGAAGGTCCACGATTGGTTAATCCATTGCTCCAATATGCAGGAGAGTTGTTTACGGCAGCGGCAGTAGTGTTGACACCATCAATCAAGAGGCAGGCAGCCACTAGTCGAGCAGTGCTGCCCGAGGCGATAGCTGCGGTGGCTGAAAGGGTGAAGTTTCCAGTCAAAGTTGCCTTCGCAGCGGGAGAGGCAATAGTTACAGTAGGAACCCCAATATTCACTCGGATAGGAATACTAACTAGAACGCTTTCCTTGCCCGCGCCATCAAAAACCTTGATCGCAATTTGATGATTGCCATTAGTCCACGTTGTTGCATCGAGGTTCCACGCGAGGGTGGTAGAGGCGAGCGAACGAAC
>CAZFZK010000098.1:0-4654 GCA_964523605.1 uncultured Candidatus Planktophila sp.
CACAGTTCGTGCAGGTTTCGAAGGTGGTCAGCTACCTCTCGTAATGCGCTTGCCTAAGCTACGTGGTTTCAAGAACCCAGCCCGCGTTGAATACCAGGTTGTTAACGTCTCAACAATTAATGCTCTCTACCCAAAGGGTGGCGACGTAACTGTTGCTGATCTAATCGCCAAAGGCGCAGTTCGCGATAGCTTGCCAGTTAAGGTTCTAGGCAATGGTGACATTGCCGTGAAGGTAACTGTTACTGCTCATGCGTTCTCAAACTCAGCAATTGAGAAAATCTCAGCTGCTGGCGGATCTGCTAACAACCTTTAATAAGTAGCACCACTTACTATCTGACCATATTAAAAAGTCTTAATCGAAAGAGGGAGAAGTTAAATGCTTTCAGCATTCGGAATGGCCTTTAAAACGCCAGAGCTTCGCAAGAAGATCTTCTTCACTCTTTCGATCATGGCTCTCTTTCGCTTTGGTTCAGTAGTTCCAACACCAGGTGTTTCATACGAAGCAGTTCAGTCTTGCTTAAAGAACGTTCAATCTGGTGGTCTATTTGGTTTGATCAACTTGTTCTCAGGCGGAGCGCTAATTCAGCTCTCTGTTTTCGCACTTGGAATCATGCCTTACATCACCGCATCGATCATCGTTCAGCTTTTAACAGTGGTTATTCCTCGTTTTGAAACTCTGAAAAAAGAGGGTCAATCAGGAACTGCCAAGCTAACTCAGTACACCCGTTACTTAACAATTGGTTTAGCAGTATTGCAATCAACTGGTTTGATCGCAGTAGCTCGCACACCAGGTCGTTTGATTTCCGGATGTTCAGAGGCAATCATTCCTGATACTTCATGGCAACGTATTGTTACGATGATTTTCGTAATGACTGCCGGAACTTCAGTAATTATGTGGCTTGGTGAATTGATCACTGATCGCGGTGTCGGTAACGGTATGTCGATCTTGATCTTCACATCTATTGCAGCTGGTTTCCCATCTAACTTGTGGTCAATCAAGCTACAAAAGGGTCTATTTGCTTTCGTATTCGTATTAGCTGTCGGTGTATTAGTTGTTGCCGCTGTTGTATTCGTGGAACAGGCGCAACGAAGAATTCCAGTCCAATATGCCAAGCGCATGGTTGGTCGTCAGGCTTACGGCGGAACCAGCACTTATATTCCAATTAAGGTAAACCAAGCTGGCGTTATCCCAGTAATTTTCGCTTCATCTCTCCTCTATATTCCTTCGCTGATTGCTAACTTCACAAATAGCCAGGCAGCATGGGCAGTATGGATTAGCCGTAACTTTGTAAAGGGCGATCACCCGATTTACATTATTTCTTACGCGCTTCTGATTATTTTCTTTACTTACTTCTATGTTGCAATTACTTTCAATCCGGAAGAAGTTGCTGACAATATGAAGAAGTACGGTGGCTTTATTCCTGGTATTCGCGCTGGTCGTCCAACTGCTGAATATTTGCAGTATGTACTTTCTCGCATCACAGCGCCAGGTTCACTTTACTTAGCACTCGTTGCGGTAATTCCAATTCTTGCACTTGTGTTATTTGGTGCAAACCAAAACTTCCCATTCGGCGGAACTGCAATTCTGATCGTGGTTGGTGTTGGTCTTGATACTGCTAAGCAGATCGAAAGCCAATTGCAACAGCGTTCATATGAGGGATTCCTTAAGTAATGCGTTTAGTCCTGGTAGGCCCACCAGGTGCTGGTAAAGGAACACAAGCAGTTTTCTTAGCCGAGCACTATCAAATTCCGCATATCTCTACTGGCGACATTTTCCGTGCCAATTTAAAAGCCGGCACTCCTCTTGGACAAGAGGCAAAAAGTTTTATGGATCGCGGTGAGTTGGTTCCGGATTCAGTTACTAACGCCATGGTTAAAGATCGCTTAACTCATGATGATGTTGAAAACGGATTCTTGTTAGATGGTTTCCCACGTAACGTCGTGCAGGCTGAAGTTCTACGTGCAATTCTGGCCGAACAAAAGCGTCCACTTGATGCGGTTCTGGAATTAAGTATTGCTGATTCTGAAATTATTGAGCGTCTATCAAGCCGTTTAACTTGCCGTGGTTGTGGCGCACCTGCACCGGCCACAGCGCAAGCATGTGCGGCCTGCGGCGGAGAGCTTTACCAACGCGAAGATGACAAAGCCGAAGTTATTGCTCGTCGGCTCGAGGTCTATAACGAGCAAACTGCACCAATCGTGGCTTTTTATCGCGGTGAAGGTTTGCTCATCACAATCAGCGCAACAGGTGCCGTTTCTGAAATTACTGAGCGCGCCACTACTGCGTTAAGCCGTATTAGTTAAAAACTTAGTTAATAATTTAATCGTGGATATCCAGATAAAAACACTTGATGAACTAAAGGTCATGCGTCGCGCCGGTTTATTAGTGGGCGAAACATTGGCGCTACTTAAAGATTCCATCAAAGTTGGCATGCGTACTGATGCGCTAGATGCGATTGCAGCTGCAAATATTAAGCGTGGTGGCGGCACTTCAAATTTCAAGGGTTATCACGGATATCCCGCAACGATTTGTATTTCAATTAACGATGAGATTGTGCATGGAATTCCGGGTGACCGGGTAATTGAAGATGGCGATATTGTTTCAATTGATTGCGGTGCAATCATTGATGGTTGGCATGGCGATGCGGCATTCTCGGTAGGTGTTGGAAATGTTGACCCAGCAGATCAGAAGATGATGGATGTCTGCGAAGAATCAATGTGGCGCGGAATTGCTGCGGGCCGCTTAGGTGCAAAACTTTCAGATATTGGTCACGCCATAGAGACTTATACCGATGCCCAAGGTAAGTATGGAATTTTGCAAGAATATGGCGGTCATGGAATTGGCACTGAAATGCATCAAGCACCTCATGTTTTGAATTTTGGTAAACCAGGATTTGGTCCAGAGATTGTCGTTGGGATGGCACTAGCCATCGAGCCAATGATTACGCGTGGGACTCATAAGACCAAAGTCCTAAAGGACAACTGGACCGTAGTCTCTAACGATAAGTCTCGTGGTTCTCACTTTGAAAATACTTACTGCATCGCCCCTGATGGCAAGCCATTTGTCTTAACCGCCCTCGATGGTGGACGCGAGAAACTAGGCGCTCTAGGGATTGAGATTTCTGCGCTTTTGTAAGTTCTTCGCTTATTCAGGCTCGAATTTTGGGCGAAATCGTTACCTCTTTGTTACCGCTTTCACTATTATTCCACGCTGCGGAAAGTTAAGTTATGCCAAATCTCCATCCTCGGAGCTACATAATAAGAATAGAGAGAAATTATTCTATGTTGAAGAAAATCACTCGCGTAGGCGTCGTCATCACGACTATTGCACTAATCGCATCAGGTGCTGGCGTTGCAAACGCAGGAGTTACAACAGCTGCTAATGCAAAGACAGGTGCTGATTGTGCACGCACGGGCACTATTGCTAAAGGTAAAGGTGTAAACGGATCAGACCTCACATGCATGACCGTGACAACCGGAACTCTTAAGGGTCAAACAAAGTGGTGGTATGCAGACCTAAAGCCTCTAAAGAATATTGATTGGGTAGTTCCTGCTAACCCAGGCGGATACTCACTTACTTCAAATGCAATTAGCGATTCGCTAAAGACCGAAGGTCTTCTTTCTGAGTACACCTCAGTATTTAAGCCAGGTGCAGGCGGAGCTACGGGTCTTGGTTTCTTCCAAGAAATTAAAGGAAAGCCAGAAGCTGCGTTGATTACAGGTATCGCAATGGCCGGTGGACTTGCACTTAATAAGTCAAAACTAAGCATGTTGGATTCAAAGCCTGTTGCAAAAGTATTCCGTGAATACGATGCAATCGTGGTTCCAGCAAACTCAAAGTATAAGAACTTAAAGCAACTTGTTGAAGATATTCGCAAGAACGGTAAGGCAATTGCAATTGCAGGCGGAAGCTCAGGTGGAATCGACCATCAAGTAATTGGTAGCTTGCTAAAAGTTGCAGGTATTCCAGTAAAGGAAAACCTTAACTATGTAGTTCACTCTGGTGGACCAGAAGTTGTTGTATCAGTTCTAAGTGGAGCAACCCAGGTTGGTATCTCAGGTTCACCAGAGTTCAAGGCAATGGTTGACTCAGGCAAGCTTCGAGTTCTTGGCGTTTCATCAAAGAAGAAGCTAGCTGGCTACCCAGGTCTCACATTTATCTCTCAGGGATATGACTTGTACTACGGAAACTGGCGCGGAGTTATGGCACCAGCAGATCTATCAGCAGCTGATTACTTGAACTTCTGCAAGGTCTTGGATGCCCTAAAAGGCACTCCTACTTGGGCAAAAGTTCTAGTTGCGCAAAATTGGGACAACGAGTTTGCTGGAGGCGATGCATTTAAATCCTTCCTAGTAACTGAAATTCCAGCAGTCGCAGCAGTAATTAAGGACCTTGGTCTTTAATTGAAGAAAGTTACTCAAGCCGGCAAGGGGGAGCTCGCATTTGCGGGCTTCCTCTTGCTGTTGGGTCTAATCACTATTTGGGACACCTCCCGGATGTTGGTTCCTGATGGAACTTCAGTCATTAGCCCACAATCATTCTCATATGCAATTGGATTATTTCTCTCTGTTGTATCAGTGGCTCTTTTCATTACCGTTTGGAATGGAAATGCGGGAGTGCCAGAAGGCACTGAACCTGGGGATCCATTTCAGC
>CAZFZK010000099.1:0-4633 GCA_964523605.1 uncultured Candidatus Planktophila sp.
CAAATGACCATGACGCGACCACGGCGACGAATAACTTTGCACTTATCGCAAATCTTCTTCACGCTTGGGTTCACCTTCATTTGTCAGACTCCTCTACTACTTGTAACGATAAATAATGCGACCTCTTGTTAGGTCATATGGACTTAGTTCTACGATCACACGGTCAGCTGGCAAAATACGAATGTAGTTCTTTCGCATTTTCCCGCTGATGTGCGCAAGAATCTTGTGCCCATTAGTTAGCTCCACACGAAACATCGCGTTAGGAAGCGCTTCAGCTACAGTGCCTTCGATTTCGATCGCACCATCTTTACTAGCCAAGCGTTACCTTCTTCTCTGATTCAACTCATCGGTGTCGATGAGCATGGAGCAGCCACTTATTAATTCTGGAAATTATCTAAAACTTAAAAAGTCCTAAATCCCCAAGATTCGCAAGTGACGCGAAGGGTTAGTCTAAAGCGAGCGGGAGAATAAGGGAAATCGGTCAATTTGGCTGGATTGACTCACAAGGCTGTGAATATCGAGGTGGCCAGCAAGGCCGCTAGGCCCAAAAAGACCGATCCTGCCCCTGCCGCCCCGGCTATCGCACCCGCCGAAGCTGGAACCACGAACTGACCCACCCGATTTGCCGTCAATCGGGCCGAAATGGCCAAAGCCCGATCTTCTGGGCGGGCAAGTCTGGAAACCAGCGACATGGTCAAAGGCTGGCCAACACCCAGGGCTAATCCGGCAATTGCAACTGCTAGTCCGAGTGAAATTGGGCTACGCGCGAAGAACATCGCAGCACAAAAGACGGTGGATGCAACGATGCTGCTGACCATCAAGAAATGTGAACCCAACTTCTGCGAAATTGCACCTAAGAAGATTCGGGAGAACATTGAAGCGCCCGCGCGAATCGCCAGGATAACTCCAACTGCAAATGGCGAGAAATTATTCTCGGTACCAAAGAGCGGCAAGAAAACAATCAAGACATCAACAGCGGATGAAACTGCGAGTGAAATATAAATCGCCTTGGCCATACCTGGTTGCTTAATCATCGATACCGCGGCAGTAAATGTTCCGCTCTCATTCACACTCTGCTTAATCGCAATTTTCTGATTACGCCAATAAAAAGTTGGTAGCAACGCAATAAAAGCTAAACCAGCTGCGGTAAAGAATCCCAATGAAGTAGATTTTGGCAAGACACCATTTGACCCGGCCACGATTCCGCCTAGTAACGGTCCAACCATTTGACCAAGAGATGCTCCAAATGCGTAGTAACCAAAGAAGCCATCTAGTTTTTCATTTGGACTACGGGTAGAGATCATGGTCTGTCCGCCAACGACACCAATTAAATGTGAAATTCCAATCGCTGCGGTAGCAACCATTAGCAAGAACAAGGAATTGATAAAAGCAAAACCAATTGCAAGCAGAAACATCGTTGAAGCACCAAAGACTATGTACTTAGCTTCGCCGAATCGGCCAACGTTCTTGCCCAAGAAAAGTGCCAGCACAATTGGAAATAGTGCATACACAGCACCAAGCACACCGATTTGCGCAGGCGTGGCTCCGATTTCAAGTGCCCGATAAGTAATCATCGGTCTGATTAAAGATACGCTGGCCAAAGTTGATGACGAACTGATTAACAGGATCGCGATCCACTTTGGCATGCGAATCGAATTCAACATGATTGGATTCTCTTAATTAGATATTTGAAAGTTCTTGCGCTTGTTAATCATCTTTAGAACTGGTGGGGCAACCAGGACAACAACTAATATCGCGTATATAACTTTTGGCATTAGGCCGTGTAGCAAAATTCCATAGTCACCATTACTGATTTGCAAGGAACGCTTGAACTGTACTTCAGCTAATGGGCCCATAATCATTCCAATAACAAGTGGGGTAACTGGCACTCCAAAGCGGCGGAATAAATAGCCAAGAAGCGCGATACCTAGTGCTACTTGCAGATCAAAAGTAGAACTGTTTAGAGCATAGGCTCCAAGTAGGGATAGCGAAACAATTCCACCGTATAAATATGGTCGTGGGATTTTGAGCAGCAAAATCCAAACTCTGATAAACGGCAAGTTAAGAACCAACAATAAAGTATTGCCAATAAAGAGTGATGCGATTAATCCCCATACAACTAAAGGATTTGTATCAAATAGCATTGGACCTGGTTGAATATTAAATGATTGGAAAGCAACCAAAACAATTGCTGCGGTTGCCGACGTAGGCAAACCAAGTGCTAGCAATGGAACTAATGCGCCGGCAGCGTTTGCATTATTTGCAGCTTCTGGGCCAGCTACTCCCTCAATCGCACCTTTGCCAAATTCTTCTTTTCGTTTAGATAACTTCTGTTCAACACCATAACTTAAAAATGTTGGGACTTCAGAACCACCTGCGGGGATAACTCCTAATGGGAATCCGATTGCAGTTCCACGCAACCATGGTCGCCAAGATCGCTTCCAATCTTCTTTGGTCATCCAAGCTTTGTCTTTGATCTGAAGGACAGTCCAGTCTTCATGTTTGAACCGGCTAGCTAGATAAACTGCTTCGCCAAGTGCAAAAATTGCCACGATTACGGTAACTGTTTCAATTCCATCAATTGCATTTGGGTTTCCAAAAGTTAAGCGAATTGCACCTGACTGTAAATCAGCTCCGACTAATCCAAGTGTTAAACCCATTGCTAGCGAAACTAGACCGCGCACCATTGAGGTTCCCAATAGAGTTCCGACTGTCGCAAAAGCAAGAATCATTAAAGATAAGTAGCCCGCAGGTTGAATAGTTAACGCTAGATTTGCCAGAGCCGGAGCGCCAAAAGCAAGCAATAGCGTTGCAATAGTGCCCGCCACGAAAGATCCAATTGCAGCGGTGGCAAGTGCTGAGCCAGCACGACCAGCTTTAGCCATTTTATTACCTTCAAGCGCGGTAATGACCGAACCGCTTTCACCCGGAGTATTCAACAAAATAGAAGTAGTTGAGCCGCCATACATGGCACCGTAATAAATAGCGGCAAACATAATAATTGCAGCAGTTGGATCTACTGAAACTGTTACTGGAAGAAGCAAGGCAATAGCCAGTGCTGGTCCAATACCTGGTAATACACCAACAAGCGTTCCTAAGAATGTTCCAGCAAGACCATAAAGTAAATTTGTGAGTGTGAAGGCCGTTGTAAAGCCTTCCATTAAATTATTGAAGCTGCTCATTAAATTAGCGCTACTCTCCGGTGATGCCGTCAAAAATGCCGGCTGGTAAATTAATCTTCAATCCTTTTGTAAATGCAAAATAAACAATAGTTGAGAAAACTAACGCAACAATGAAATCCTTAAAATACTTACGTGCACCAAATGCGTATGCCACTCCAAAAAATGAAGTCATAGCTGCGATGATAAATCCAGCCTTGTCTAACAAAATTACAAATGCTGCGATAGCTCCGGCTACCTGACCCATGGTGGCAAAATCTGCTCGCTGAAATGGATCCCCAGGTTCAGTGCCTTCTGGCACTCCCGCATTTCCATTCCAGACAGTGATAAAGAGCGCAACAGCAATTAAGGAAAGAAACGTGCCTATGACGTATGAGAACGTCTGTGGACTAATTACAGAAGTACCATCTGGAATTACCATTTTTGAGGTATCCCAAATAGTGATTAAGCCCAACAGAAAGAGGAAGCCCGCGAATGCGAGCTCCCCCTTTCCGGCTTGAGTTACTTTTTTCAATTAAAGACCGAGGTCCTTAATCACGCCTGCAACTGCTGGAATTTCAGTTGTTAGGAAGGACTTAAAGTCATCTCCGCCTGCGAACTCGTTATCCCAGTTATTTGTAGTTAGAACCTTTGACCAGGTAGGCGTGCCCTTTAGTGCATCTAGAACCTTGCAGAAGTTTAGATATTCAGCTGCTGATAGATCAGCTGGTGCCATAACTCCACGCCAGTTTCCGTAAACCATGTTGTAACCCTGTGAAATAAAGGTTAAACCTTGGAAACCTGTTAGCTTCTTCTTTGAGGAAACACCTAGAACGCGTAACTTGCCAGATTCAACCATTGACTTGAATTCAGTTGAACCCGAAACGCCAACTTGAGTTGCCCCGCTGAGAACTGATACAACAACCTCTGGGCCTCCTGAGTAAACAACGTAGTTAAGGTTTTCTTTAACAGGAATACCCGCGGTCTTTAGCAAAGTACCAATAACTTGGTGATCGATTCCACCTGAGCTTCCGCCCGCGATAGCAATTGACTTTCCATTCTTACGAATATCTTCAACAAGTTGCTTTAAGTTCTTATACTTTGAGTTTGCAGGAACCACGATTGCATCGTATTCGCGCATCATCTTTGCAACTGGCTTAGAATCAAGAATATTAAGCTTTGACTTATTGAGTGCAATTCCACCAGCCATTGCGATACCTGTAATTAGAGCTGCTTCTGGCTTTCCCTTAATTTCTTGGAAGAAACCAAGACCGGTAGCTCCACCAGCGCCTGGCTTAAATACTGAGGTGTACTTTGAAAGCAAGCCTTCAGTCTTAAGTGAGTCACTGATTGCATTTGAAGTTAATGAGTATCCGCCTGGATTAGCAGGAACTACCCAATCAATATTTTCTAGTGGCTTAAGATCGGCATACCACCACTTAAGTTGGCCTTTCATGGTTCCAGTTGGAACGCTT
>CAZFZK010000100.1:0-4609 GCA_964523605.1 uncultured Candidatus Planktophila sp.
GACTCAATCACTCTTTTAGGTATTCCAACTCGTGGTGCTCATTTAGCAACTCGAATAGCTGGCGCGATAAACGCGATCGAGGGTGGCCAAGTTGCGGTCGGAACTCTTGATGTGACTATGCATCGCGACGATCTACGAACCAGATCTCCGAAAGCCCTTCTTCCAACCTTAATTCCAACAGCCGGAGTCGAAGGTAGGCACGTAGTGTTAGTAGACGACGTGCTCTACTCAGGTCGCACCATTAGAGCAGCACTAGATGCACTTGGAGAGATTGGTCGGCCAACTAGCGTTTCATTAGCGGTCTTAGTCGATCGCGGACATCGTGAGTTGCCAATCAAGGCAGATTTCGTAGGAAAAAATATCCCGACTTCTCGCAGTGAAATTATTAAAGTAAATCTGGTCGAAGTTGATGGCAGCGATGAAGTGACGATCTCAGATGGGGGAGTCAAATGAAACATCTGTTGAGTATCAATGACCTCTCTCGCGAAGAATCGATCTTGATTCTAGATACTGCTGCTGAATTAGCCAGAATTTCTGACGGTCCAATGAAGAAGTTGCCGACATTAAGAGGTCGCACAATTGTGAATCTCTTCGCGGAAGATTCAACGCGCACCAGAATTTCTTTCGAAGCCGCAGCTAAACGGTTATCTGCTGATGTAATTAACTTCTCGGCTAAAGGATCAAGTCTAAGTAAAGGCGAGTCTCTAAAAGATACTGCGCAAACTCTGCAGGCCATGGGAGCTGATGCCGTAGTAATTCGACACCCAGCATCGGGTGCGCCGTTTCGCTTAGCGGATAATCAATGGATGAGTGGCGCAGTGGTTAATGCTGGCGATGGAACTCACGAGCATCCGAGCCAAGCTTTACTCGATGCCTACACAATACGAAAGCATCTCGCCAAAGGTGCAAAAGATTTATCTGGATTACGTGTTGCAATCGTTGGTGACATCTTGCACTCACGCGTTGCCCGTTCTAACGTTTTGCTGCTCACAAAGCTGGGGGCGCAGGTAACGTTGGTAGCTCCACCTACGTTGCTCCCATTTGGCGTAACTAATTGGCCAGTTACCGTGTCATACGATTTAGATTCGGTAATCCCACAAGTAGATGCCATCATGATGTTACGCATTGAGCAAGAACGGATGCGGGAAATTTTCTTCCCAAGCGCGCGTGAGTATTCGAGATATTTTGGGTTGAATCGTGATCGCGTAAATGCGCTTAATCCAAACTCCATCATTATGCATCCTGGTCCTATGAACCGTGGTCTTGAAATCACTGCCGATGCCGCCGATAGCGCAAGATCGGTAATCGTCGAGCAAGTAAGCAACGGCGTTAGCGTACGTATGGCGATTTTGTACTTGTTACTAGGCGGAGCACCAATCGAAGGCGGTATTAACTAATGAGTTATTTATTAAAGAATGCAACGCTCCCAAACGGTACCAAGACAGATTTAGCCATTGAAAACGGACACTTCGTTGCAGCGAGTTCCCTCGCCAGTGAACACCAGATAATTGATTTAGCCGGAAAACAAGTTTTGCCAGGTCTAGTTGATCTTCACACGCACTTACGCGAGCCTGGATTTGAAGAATCTGAAACGGTTGCGACCGGCTCGCTATCAGCTGTCCGCGGAGGATTTACTGCAATAAGCGCGATGGGAAATACATCACCAGTTGCAGACACTGCCGGTGTAGTCGAGCAGGTTTATCGTCTCGGTCAAGCTGCTGGTTTATGTGATGTGTTTCCAATCGGCGCGGTAACCCAAGGTCTTAATGGTCAGACGCTCTCTGAAATTGGCGCGATGGCTGATTCAGCTGCACGCGTAAGAGTATTCAGTGATGACGGAAAGTGCGTTTTTGATCCGCTGATCATGCGACGGGCTTTGGAATATGTAAAGAAATTCGATGGTGTAATTGCGCAGCACGCACAAGAGCCATCACTAACTCAAGATGCACAAATGAATGAAGGCGAAATATCTGCACAACTTGGTCTTAAAGGATGGCCAGCAGTTGCTGAAGAAGCAATTATTGCCCGTGACGTTTTGCTTGCTGAGCACACTAATTCCCGGCTACATATCTGCCACTTAACTACTGCCGGTGGTGTCGAAATTATTCGCTGGGCTAAAGCCAGAGGTATTAAAGTTACGGCAGAAGTCACGCCTCATCATCTACTACTCACAGATGACTATGCGAAAAACTATGATCCAATCTTTAAAGTAAATCCACCGTTGCGTTTGGAAAGCGATGTAGTAGCTCTGCGTGCCGCACTAGCGGATGGCACGATCGATATTGTCGCAACAGATCACGCTCCACATAGTTCGGAAAGTAAAGATTGCGAATGGTCAGCCGCTAGTTTTGGAATGGTTGGTCTAGAAACGGCGTTGTCAATTGTGATTAAAACAATGGTTGAAACTGGTGCCATGAACTACGAGGGCGTAGCGGATCGACTTTCGATCGCACCAGCCCGAATTGGTCGTTACGAGAATCACGGACAAAATTTTGAAATTGGAGAAATTGCTAACCTCACCGTAGTTGATACCGCGGCGAAATGGACGGTCGATCGTGACTTAATGTCTACTAGATCTAAGAACACGCCGTTTCACGGTTTCGAATTACCAGGAGTTGTCACGCATACTTTTTTCAACGGAAAGTTGGTCTTTGGTGAGTAAGGCGCTTTTAGTATTAGAAGATGGCCGAATCTTTACTGGTAAAGCCTGGGCTGCGACCGGCACTACTTTCGGCGAGGCCGTGTTTTCCACCGGAATGACTGGTTATCAAGAAACGCTAACTGATCCTAGTTATCACAAGCAGGTAGTGATTATGACTGCGCCGCATATTGGAAATACTGGCATGAACTCACCTGATGAAGAATCGACCAAGATTTGGGTAAGTGGTTTTGTGGTGAGAAATCCCTCGGAAATCGTTAGTAACTGGCGCAGTGAAAGATCTCTGGAAGATGATTTGATTGATCAAGAGATTGTCGGAATTAGTAATGTCGATACCAGAGCACTTACTCGGCACCTTCGCGATCGCGGTGCAATGAAAGTTGGAATTTTCTCTGGTACAGATTTATCAATTGAGGAAATGGTGTCTCAAGTGAGATCAAGTGGTGCGATGTCGGGTGCTTACTTAACTTCAGATGTTTCAACAGATCACGCATATGTGATACCCGCGATTGGTACTAAGAGATTTACAGTTGCCGCACTTGATCTTGGAATCAAAGCGGCAACGCCACGTTCAATGGCGGCACGCGGTATCGAAGTTCATGTGTTGCCAGCCCACACCAGTTTCGCGCAGATACAAGCGCTCAATCCAGACGGGGTATTCATTTCAAATGGTCCAGGCGATCCTTCGACTATGAATGAAACTGTTGAATTAGTTCGTGAAGTTCTCTCTGCTCGAATTCCCGTTTTCGGAATCTGCTTTGGACATCAGATTTTAGGCAGGGCACTAGGTTTTGAAACTTACAAGTTGCAGTTTGGACATCGCGGAATTAATCAGCCGGTGATTGACAAGGTGACCGAGAAAGTTGAAATAACAGCCCACAATCATGGTTTTGCCATTAAAGCGCCGATAAATGGAAACTTCACCACAGTCTTTGGCCCTGGTCACGTAACACATGTAAACCTAAATGATGACGTGGTAGAAGGTTTAGCGCTACTCGAGTGCCCAGCTTTTAGTGTTCAGTACCACCCAGAGGCAGCCGCTGGTCCACATGATGCCAATTACTTATTCGATCGATTCGTCGATTTGATGGCAGCTAATCCAGTAGGAGCAGAGAATGCCTAGAGATAATTCAATCAAAAGTGTTTTAGTAATTGGAAGTGGACCAATTGTAATCGGGCAAGCTTGCGAGTTCGATTATTCGGGAACTCAAGCTTGTCGGGTACTTCGCGCCGAAGGAATCCGGGTGATCTTAGTTAACTCGAATCCGGCGACAATCATGACTGATCCGGAGTTCGCTGATGCGACCTATATCGAACCGATTACCGCTGAATACATTGAAAAAATTATTGAAGTTGAACGACCTGACGCAATTTTGGCAACGTTGGGTGGCCAAACTGCGCTCAACGCGGCGATCGCACTGAGCGAACGTGGAACTCTAGCCAAGTACAACGTTAAGTTAATTGGCGCCGACATACCGGCAATTAATCGTGGTGAGAACCGAGAGCTATTCCGAGCCATAGTTGAAAAAGTTGGGGGAGAGTCCTCCAAGTCAATCATCTGTCACACCATTGAACAGGTATTAGAAGCTGCGATCGTTTTGAACTATCCAGTTGTTGTTCGTCCATCTTTTACTATGGGTGGTTTAGGTTCTGGTATCGCTTTTGATGAACCTTCGTTACGACAGATTGCAGGTGCTGGATTAGCGCATAGTCCAACAACTGAAGTATTAATTGAAGAGTCGATCATTGGCTGGAAAGAGTATGAGCTTGAGGTAATGCGCGATCACAAGGATAACGTTGTGATTGTTTGTACCATTGAAAACGTTGACCCTATGGGTGTTCATACCGGTGACTCCATCACCGTTGCCCCGGCGATGACACTTACCGATGTTGAATATCAACGATTACGAAATCTCTCAATTGATATTATTCGCGAAGTTGGTGTTGCCA
>CAZFZK010000101.1:0-4551 GCA_964523605.1 uncultured Candidatus Planktophila sp.
AGAAGATATTCAAGTTTCACAGCGCTGCGTTGAAATCTGGAACTCGCTAAACAATTAGCTCTCTGCTAAACGAGCTTTGACCATTGCGTTAAGCAATTTGGCATCGATATCCCAATCACTGGGCACCGCAATTGTTTTCTTGTTGACTTTAAACTCAGTTAACTTTGGGCGAAAAGCGTCAAGCACATCTGTGCTCCAAGGTGCCATCAAAATATAGTTCTTAGTCACAGACCAGCCAAAGATATACATCGTCCCTTTGCGCAGCATTGGTTGATTCCAGGCAATTGCTAATTCCAAATCTGGATACTTCGCAGTAATTGCCTTGATCATGGCCTTAATGGTCTTGGCCTGGACTGGTTCAATACTCTTAAAATATTGCGTCGGCGTTTCAAATCTACGGGCCGAGATAGACCCGCGCGAATACATAACTAAAGCATTGGCATGGGCTTGGGAGAAACCGTAATTCTCGCGTAGATGAGCAATTTGTTCGGGATATTTCTGACCATCTAGGGATTTCATAACCTTGAACCAATATGACATTTTCTCGCCATATTTCTTTTCAATCGCTGGAAAATGTGACTCGCGACTTGGGTCCTTAGTAGGCATAGCCAAATGCTAATACAGTTCGTAGGTGAATAAGTTTAAGGGCCTACTAAAAGCCGCCCACTTTGGCCCGACCTTAATTGTTACCACGATTTCATTTTCAGTTGCTTTGTACTATTGGTGGGAAGGCCCAGCTTATTTAATCGCCTTTGGCGTATTTACTGGGCAGCTAGTGGTTGGCTGGAGCAATGATCTTTACGATCTCGAAGATGATTTAAAACATCAGCGCACTAACAAGCCATTAGTTTCGGGGCTAATCACCCAGAAATACCTACAAAAGTGGTTGCGCTTTATGTTGCCTTTTTCTTTCATGGCAAACCTATTAGGCCCACTTGGTATTAAAGGTGGCTTGGTTTACATGTTAGGCATCGCTTGTGGGGTTGCGTATAACTTCTACTTTAAATTTAACTTATTTTCACCGCTGCCTTTTGCAATAGCTTTCGCAGCACTGCCATCATGCGTTGTGATATCCAAAAATCAAAACCCACCACTTTGGATGTTATTAGGCGGAGCGCTATTTGGAATGGCTGCGCACTTCATCAATGTCATTAAGGATATGGATCAAGATCAAGCAAGTGGAATTAACGGCCTGCCACAACGTCTTGGAAAAAATAAATCAATTGCAGCGGCTTCAGTGCTAATCGCCGCGGGTATTGCGGTTTTGATATTTAGCTAATCGCCTTAACGCTAGAAGGCAGAACCAACTTTGGCTCTGCCGCGATTGCTTTTTCTTTCAAATTTTCTAACTCTTCGAGCAATGGCGATATTCCAGTTTCATGTGCCGCCGTTGCTGAACCTAAGAAACGATTGAATTCGCGGCCAACCTCGGGAATGAAGCGCACTCCTGAAGTTGTCTTGCGGTTAGAAACGCTAATGAAGTAATCGGATTCATCGGGCGTGGTAGATAGCATCAACAACTTATCAAAGTTCCATTCTTGCGTCTGCACTGGCCCGGCAAATACCAATCGCTCAGTCGTTAACATGACAACACCCTGATCTTTATCCATTTGAAAAGCTTCACCCGGAACAGCAGTACCTTGCATGGCTCCAACGCGAAAACGAACTCCGCCACCGAGTGGAATGCTGACGCCGCTTGAACCGCCAACATAGCGAGTAGGTGTTCGCCCAGTTTCGTGAAATACCGCGCGCCCAGTCCAGAGCGCGATCTCGCCTGGCTTTTGCATCAAAGTATTTGGTACAGAATCTTCGCCTTTGGCAGCTGCGGTAAAAACTTCGATTAACTTATCGAGTTGCGCCATATCTTCTTGCCACAAGAAATATTGGTGATCAAACTCTTGCCGGGCCCGTTTATCAGCCCGCTTTGCTTTGAAGTCCGCAAAAAATCCCATAACTAAAGATTAGTTCCGATCGCTGACAAATACCTTTAAATCGCGCCGTTTTCTAAACCTTTAAGCACTTCTTGCGCTCTGATCTTGAGCTCTGGCAAGTCACTCAAGCGATTTAGCCCAAAGACTTGTTGGCTCATTCGGTGATTCTTCACGAACTGTTCTTTATGTCGATCGAGGAAATCCCAGTAGAGAGTTGTAAACGGGCAAGCAGTTTCGCCAACGCGCAGTTTGGGGTTATAAACGCATGGCTTGCAGTAGTTCGACATTCGCGAAATATAAGCACCACCTGCTGCATAAGGTTTAGTCATCATCTGCCCGCCATCGGCATGAACTCCCATACCAATTACATTTGGAACCATCACCCATTCACTCGCATCAATGAAAACTTCACGCATCCATTCCAGAAATTCTTGCGGGTTTGTCCCGGTTACCAAAGCCAAATTAGAAAGCAACATAAGCCGCGGAATATGGTGCACCCAAGCTCGTTCCTTTATGTCGCTAACCGTTTCTTTCATACAATTCATTTGCGTTGCAGCCGGATCATTAAACAGCGGCAACAACTTGCGGTTTGCATTTAGCTGATTATTGTTACGGTAATCAGGGCCAAGAAACCAATACATGCCATTTACATATTCGCGCCAACCAATCAGCTGGCGAATAAAACCTTCAGCTGATTCAATCGGAATTCGGCCGCTATTAAATGCTTTTACGGCTGCGCTAATAACTTCACTGGGATGCAAAAGCCCATTATTTAAGTAGGGCGAGAGCAGCGAATGATGAAGTGCCCAGTTATCAGTAGTCATCGCATCTTCTAGTGGGCCAAATTCGCCAAAGTGGTTATCTATAAAATTCTTTAATTGAGCTAGCGCACCTTGCCTGGTAGTTGCCCAAGTGGTTCTCATTTCGTAGCCGATTTCACTGGCCACTTGAGCATCTATTTCATCGCGCTTGTGTTCTAAATACTTTGGGCCTTCGTATTTCTTTGGTGGCGGCAACCGATTCTCTTTATCAAAGTTCCAAACACCACCTGCCGGCTCGCTACCGTCCATCAGAATGTTTAAGCGAACCCGTTGCTTTCGATAAAAGCTTTCCATCAAGTAACTCTTTTGAGTATCTGCCCAAGCTTTAAAGAGCGGGCGAGGAGTTAAGAAAAAATCATTCTCAATAAATTCCACGCCATATTCCTTAAGAGCTGCGAACTGCCTAAATGAAGAAGGCTCGGCGCAGATGATCGGCAGACCAGGGTGTTTAACTTGAATAGATTTAAGACCATCGACGATGTTGGCAGCCTTTAAATATTCAACGGTAAAGCCTTCGACCTCGAGAGATTTAGCAAAGTGGCGGGCACTTGAAAGCAGAAAGAAGAGCCGCTCTTTATGCCAGTTACGACCAGTAGTCATTCGCGCACTCTCAACGAAGACGATTAAGTCATCGGCTGGTTTAGCATCCTTCAGCGCTCCAAAGTTGCGATGTAAATGATCAAAAGGCAGATAGATGATGCGCTTCATTTATTCTCTCGACATCGATCGCTGCAATATTTAACTTCAGGCCAGTTCTTAGCCCATTTCTTACGCCATTCAAATTCCAGACCACAGCGCACGCAGACTTTAGGAGCAAAGCCATTTTTTGTTTTAGCAACGCGTGACATTAGGCAATAGTAGATCAGGGTTTGCCAACTTTCATGGGACGATAACGCCATGAGCAAAGAGATTAATTCAGCAACTATCCGCCGCTATAACTTGATCGCGGGCTTTTTCCACTTAGCCCAAATGTTTGCTGTTATTGCGCTATCCAACGATTTCACGCTACCAATCGTGGCCAGATATATGACTGGCCCGCCAGGAAGCACATTCGCCGAACCAATTACTTTGCTCGATACCCCAGTTGGCTTAACCGTGGCGCTTTTCCTTGGCTTATCTGCTTTCTTCCATTTCTTAGTCGCCTCTCCACAGTTTTTTGATCGCTATCAAAGCGGATTAGCCCAAAGTCGAAATTACTTCCGCTGGGTTGAATATTCAATTAGTTCTTCAGTAATGATTGTTCTGATTGCGCAAATCGTGGGCGTCAGTGATGTTGCTGCAATAATTGCCATCTTCGGCGTTAACGCATCGATGATTCTTTTCGGTTGGTTACAAGAAAAGTATGAGACCCCAGGAAACGGCGGCTGGCTGCCATTCATCTTTGGCTGCATTGCCGGAATAGTTCCGTGGGTTGGCCTAGTTTTCTATCTCTTTTCAATCGGGGGCATCGCTGATGCCACTGCACCCGTTTTCGTATACGGAATCGTATTTTCACTATTTGTGCTCTTTAATATTTTTGCCATTGTGCAATATCTGCAATATAAAAAAGTTGGCAAGTGGGCGCAATACTTACGTGGCGAGAAGACCTATATAACTCTCTCACTTGTAGCGAAGTCAGCCTTGGCTTGGCAAATTTTTGCGGGAACCTTGGTGCAATAAAGCAAAGTTCGCTTAGACTCGCAAAATGAATGGTTCCCTCGCACTGGTTGGTTCAGGCGAGTACTTACCTGCCATGGCGCAGTTCGAGGGATCGCTAATTGCTGATGGAGTTAAAAACGGCAAAGAGTCGCGTTACTTAC
>CAZFZK010000102.1:0-3708 GCA_964523605.1 uncultured Candidatus Planktophila sp.
GAAAACAATATCTGGACGTAGATGTTCGCGGATAATTACCGGCAACATACTTAAGCGAGCTGGGAAATAATTGAGTCGCGGATGTCTACGCATTGCGGGTCCGACAAAGGCAGTTTCGTAAGCGATTCCCTCGCGATCTGGAATTCCATCGTGGGCATTTAATATGTGTAATTTGAATTCAGGAATTACTTCATCAGCCGCGGAAAGCAGCACTTTAGGGGCTGCAAAGTTTCCAGACGCGATAATTCTTGGGTTATTGGTGTAGTTAGAAAGTATTGTCTTAAGCTGTTCTTGATTAATAACCCTCATAATAGGCAGTTTAGACCTTATTGCTCTATTGTTTAATTGTGAGTGATAAATCAGACAACTTCGATGACTTTGAAGCGCTTCTTGCCGAAAGTGCAAGAGTTGCTGCTGAATTCGATGCTGCTGATAGCGATGATTACGCCGAGAGTATTCAGCCTGATCTAGTTGAACGAAATGCGCTTCGGCGAGTAAAAGGCTTTTCAACCCAGCTGCAAGATATTTCCGAAGCCGAGTATCGTGAATTGCAACTTGAAAAAGTTGTTTTAGTTGGCGTCTGGACTGAGGGAAGTTCGACGATGGCTGAGAATTCGTTAGCCGAATTGAAAGCTCTCGCAGAAACTGCTGGCTCAGAAGTAATGGAAGGTTTAATCCAGCACAGAGATAAACCAGACCCAGCGACTTATATTGGTTCTGGAAAAGTGGTCGAACTGCGACAGGTTGTTGTTGCAACTGGCGCCGACACTGTTATTTGCGATGGTGAACTTTCACCTTCGCAACTTCGACAATTGGAAGAAAAAATCAAAGTTAAAGTTATAGATCGAACCGCTTTAATCCTTGATATTTTCGCGCAACATGCCAAAAGCAAAGAAGGTAAAGCGCAAGTAGAGTTGGCCCAAATTTCCTATCTCTTGCCACGCTTGCGTGGTTGGGGTGAGTCGCTCTCACGCCAAGTTGGTGGACGTGCGGCAGGCGGTGCTGGTATCGGTGGTCGTGGCCCTGGTGAAACAAAAATTGAAACCGATCGCCGGCGAATTCGCGACAAGATGGCAAAATTGCGGCGCGAGATCGCCGAGATGAAAGTTTCTCGTGATACAAAACGACAAGAGCGTCGCCGTAATAACATTCCTTCAGTTGCAATTGCTGGCTACACGAACGCGGGTAAATCATCGCTATTGAATAAACTAACCAATGCTGGTGTTCTGGTTGAAAATGCGCTCTTCGCGACCCTGGATCCAACTGTACGTAAAGCACAAACTGAGGACGGCCGGATTTACACATTGTCTGATACGGTCGGTTTCGTTCGCCATCTACCGCATCAATTAATCGATGCTTTTAAATCAACGCTAGAAGAAGTATCAGGTTCAGATTTAATTGTGCATGTTGTCGATGGTTCACATTCAGATCCATTTGAACAGATTCGCGCAGTCCGCGAAGTAATCATCGAAATCGGTGGTGCAGAAATTCCGGAAATTATCGCAATAAATAAAGTAGATATTGCTGACCCAGAAATGATCATGCAGATTCTGCGCACAGAACCAAATAGTTATGCCTTCTCGGTTCGTACTGGTTTTGGAATTGAAGGTTTGATTCATGCGATTGAAAGATCATTACCAAGACCTAAAATTGAAATCAATACCGTGATTCCTTATGACCGTGGCGATCTAGTAAGTGCGATTCACGAACGTGGCGAAATTTTGCATGAGGAATATCTGCCGGAAGGAACCTCTCTGCATGCTCGCGTTGATGGGGGATTGGCCAAAGAGATCGAAGAAATCGTTCGCTAATTACTCAGACAGCACTCATGTGACGGGAATATTTGCGACACGCCGAGCGTTCAATTAGTTAAACCAGGCAGTAATGCGCCACTATGCGCCCGCTGGGTATTTCCAGCAGCGCTGGCCAGAGAAATTTGGCTGCGAGAGAGATTAGAAAGTAGGTGAGAGCAATGGCAACCGATTATGACACCCCCAGAAAAACCGATGAAGAGTTACATGAAGAATCGCTTGAGGAGTTAAAGGCGCAACGTGTCGATGCTCAATCCGGTCAGATTGATGTCGATGAAGCAGAAGCTGCAGAAAGCCTTGAGCTACCAGGAGCTGACTTATCTGGTGAAGAACTTTCGGTCCGCGTAGTTCCTAAGCAAGTTGATGAATTCACTTGCTCGCGGTGTTTCTTGGTGCATCACAGTACTCAATTAGCAAAAGGCGAAGGCGCGAGCGCAGTTTGTAAGGAATGCGCTTAATTTTTAGCGTTAAGCAAATCGGCAAGTTCAGTATTTCGCTTTGAAGTAATCAACCAATATGGAGTTTGATCGCGCGGATCGTTGATTTCAACTTTCACACCGGTTGATCGCCAGAATCTAAAGATTAGAAACGAAGCTGCGTCGGCATCGCGTGTGCGAAGTCGGCCCATTTCCTTGCTATCTAGCGCCATCGCCTGGCCAAGGTATTTAAGTTCAATATGAGCAGGGCCTGCTCGCAATTCACTTTCGTTAATCTCGATTACCAACGTGCTCTTTAAAGCAATTAACACGATAAGAACTGTAGTAACCACCCAAGTTAATAAAGCGGGTTGGTTTCCGATCGCGGCCCATACCGCAATGACTAAAGACATAAAGAGAAAGTAGATAAAGGCTAAGAGCCAAAATGGAGCGCGAATCACTTCTCTAAATCTCATAAGACCACGCTATCGTGAAATAAATAAAGTAGCCTTATGGCATGAGTCGCGTTGCCAGTACCACACCGCCCGAAGGAGCTGTAATTCCCGAGCGTCATCCGCTGGCTCCTGCAACCGGCACTAAAGTCCCATCTCACTACGGACACTGCTTCGGTTGTGGGGAATTGCACCCAACTGGATTGCATTTAGTGGCACATGTTGGTGAAGGCGCAACTATCACAGCAGAATTTACTGTTACCGAAAATCATCAAGGCGCACCTGGTTTAGCTCACGGCGGCTTACTCTCATTGGCATTTGATGAAGCACTTGGAAAGTTGATGTGGTTATTGCGTTCACCTGCTGTAACTGCTCGGCTAGAGACAGATTTCATTCGACCAGTCCCACTTGGAACTACGCTTTATATTTCTGCTGAAATTACTGGCCAAGTCAATCGTAAAGTTTATTCAGCAGCCGTTGGTCGTTTAGGTTCACCTGATGGTGAAATCGCGGTACGTGCGGCTGCTTTATTTGTGATTGTGCCGATGTCTCACTTCTTAACGAAAGCGCCTGAAGGTTTCTTAAAGGAAGTTGCTAAGAATCCTGAACTATTAGCTTTCGTTGATCCCGAGTTTGAAATTAATCCATGAGCGATCTGCAAGTATTAATCAAACGCCTTGATCCAGGCGTACCACTTCCAAAATATTCCAAAGGTGGCGATGCTGGCGCAGATGTCGTTACTCGAATCGATTTAACTTTAGAGCCAGGGGAGCGTGCTTTGGCTCCAACTGGAATCGCTATTGCACTTCCTAATGGTTATGCCGCTTTCGCTCACCCTCGTTCAGGCTTAGCAATTAAGCACGGAGTTTCAATGGTAAATACGCCAGGCACCATAGATGCTGGATTTCGTGGTGAACTGCAAATAATTTTAATCAACCTTGATCCGCGCGAGGCAATTTCATTTAAACGAGGCGATCGAATTGCCCAATTAGTTTTTCAGAAAGTTGAGCATGCAGATTTTATTGAAGT
>CAZFZK010000102.1:3718-4446 GCA_964523605.1 uncultured Candidatus Planktophila sp.
TGGGTCAGGTCGCTCTGATGGTGGCTTTGGTTCAACTGGATTGGCGTAATCATGAGTGACCAAAAGAAAGTAATTGATGCACTAGGTGGCAAAAAAGGTTTGCTGGATTCTGGACTACCAGCGCTGGTTTTTCTCATAGCTTTTAACATCGGCAAAGACTTACAAAAAGCCGCAACTGCAGCAGTTATCACTGCGTTAGTTTTAGCAATTCTTCGCTTAGCCAAGAAAGACACTTTGCAACATGTGATTTCCGGGTTGATCGGAGTTGTCTTCTGCGCCTTCTTAGCGAGAAAGACTGGTTCAGCAGTAGATTATTACTTGCCTGGCTTGATCATAAATATTGTTTATGGATCGGTTTACTTGATTGCTAATTTAGTGGGCTTTCCGATTCTCGGATTAGTGCTCGACCCGATTCTGGGCGAGAACTTACATTGGCGCAAAGTGGCAGAACGTAAACGTGCCTATATCAAAGCAAGTTGGCTATGGGTTGGCTTGTTTGCTTCTCGCTTAATCGTGCAATACCCGTTGTATAAAACGGGCAACTTAACCGCACTTGGTACCGCGAGACTGGCTATGGGGTATCCACTTTTTGCAGCAGTAGCTTGGGGTTCTTGGTTAATCATTAAGAAAGTGCCAGCGGCAGTCGCACCTGAAAAACCACAACTTTAATTTTGGTAATTTGCTGATTAATTAGCGATAAAACATTGCTTAAGCAGATCTTCGGCCTC
>CAZFZK010000103.1:0-1865 GCA_964523605.1 uncultured Candidatus Planktophila sp.
ATGATGTTGATTGGTCTGATGTCTCGCCAGCTGGTTCAGTTAAATTCTTAACTCGAGCATGGCGTTTATCTGGCGATGTAACTAGCGCGCCAGGTATTGATTTCAGCACCGGCGATGTATCGCTTCGCAAAGCAACACACAAAGCACTTCACGATGCCGCTTTTGCCGTTGAATCTTTCCGTTTCAATGTAGCTATTGCTCGTGTTATGGAACTTGTTAATGCCACTCGCAAAGCTGTCGATAGTGGCTGCGGACCAGCTGATCCAGCAGTTCGCGAAGCAGTAGAAGCAACTGCAATTATGTTGTCACTCGTAGCCCCATATACCGCTGAGGAAATGTGGGAGCGCTTAGGCCATAAGCCAGCAGTTGCACTTGCTGGTTGGCCAGTTGTGGATGAAAAGTTACTTGTTGCCGATGCCGTTGAAGCTGTAATCCAAATTAATGGCAAGATCAAAGAGCGACTTGAAGTCGCGCCAACAATTACTGATGCTGAACTTCAAGCGCAAGCACTAGCTCTTCCCGCAATCGTTGCCGAACTTGGCGGAGCAGCACCGATAAAGATAATTACTCGCGCACCTAAGCTCGTAAATATTGTTATCGCTGCAAACTAAGTACTAACCAGTCGCTAGCAAATCCAGAACTATACGAACTACGGCAGCTAACTGCGACGCGTTGAGCCATGTTTATTCCCAACGTTGGTTGCACTCGTACCGTCTTTGATGATCCTGCAGCAACACTGAAGTCAATGGAATAGTCCTGGAATATAAGTGTGCACGCATAGTTGCCCTTACCTGAAACACGAACTGTTGCATTAAATGAGTTAGGCCAAATAACCAAAGATGGAAGCCCTAGCGAAATATTCGTGTAAACCGGAGCTGGTGGCTTCTTTCTTAGTTCTACCGTGGCTTCGGCAGAAGCGCCAACAGTTCCGGTCGTAGCACCAACCGAAACTTTTACAGAAGTTGTCTTGCTCAATGTTTGGAGAACGACTGAACCAGAACCATTCTTGATGGTAAATGTTTGCTTTACTGTCTTTCCCGAAGAATTCTTATAGGTAATTGTTGCGACATGAGATCCTTTCCATGCAGCGCTTCCTAGATATGCCTTAACTTTGATCTTCGGCGACGCTGGTGTCCACCAGTAATAGCCATCGACGTCAATGAATTTAAGTACTGGCGCCCACTTCATTGTGTAGCTCTTCACCGCTGAATAGGACTGGCCAATCGAATCGATTACCTTGACCGAAACAGTGTGAACTCCGGGTGAGACTTCACTCAAACTCGCATCCAGCGTTGTAGATGAACCAGGAATAGTTTTGCCATCGATTGACCACTGAACTACTTCAATGCTGCGGTATCCGCCTTGTTGATCTACCTGAATAGTCGGAAAATCACCAGGTAAATAAAGTGTTTGAGTATCAGGCAGCGAGATCTTTAGTCCTGGATCTTGCAAGTTGTAATCAAACTTATATTTCTCACTAATATGATTATTTTCGTCGTATGCCCAGAACTCAAAACTATATTTTCCATTCTTGGCAGCATCAGTCACCAAATAGAAACTGGCTTTCAGAACTTCAGATTCTGGAACAAAACAATTATCTTCGTATTCATACGCATCTTTGTCTAGTTCATTGCCTCTTGAATTAATAAACAATGGCAAAATCTCGATATTAGAATCCTGCGCAAAATTCACGCACCATTTAGTTACTTCTGTATCTCCGTTACGTTTAGCGGTAAGGGAAACTGAAGGACGAGTTTCTGCATTTCCAGCACTTGAAGTTCCGGTAATTGTGGGACCTGGGTTGTTGGTCGTAATTGTCCAGCTCGCTGCTGTCGATTCCCGATCGCTGGAATCAGTTACCTTGA
>CAZFZK010000103.1:1965-4425 GCA_964523605.1 uncultured Candidatus Planktophila sp.
CTTGCCTGTGACAGTTGAGTTATTAGCAGGCGCAGTCCAAGCAACGGTTGGGCCAACATTTGCTGTAGTAATTGTCCAGCTCGCTGCTGTCGATTCCCGATCGCTGGAATCAGTTACCTTGATTACAAATGTGTAACTCTTGTTCTCCCAACTTGTAGTGTCATAAGAGAGAGTTATCTTTCTTGAGTCATAACTAGTTCCGGTCCAACAACCACTGCTTCTTCCATAATAATCATAATAAAGTTCGGAACCGCTGCTTCTGACGAATAATGCAGCACTGTAGTCATTAATTTCTTCACCATTAATAGTTAAGCACCACTTAACAATGGTTGAAGTTCCAGAAGAAGCTGGAGTTGCTGTTGCCTTTAGAGCAATCTTGCCTGTGACAGTTGAGTTATTAGCAGGCGCAGTCCAAGCAACGGTTGGGCCATCGGCAGCATGTGAACTATTTACAAAAGCGAGAGTTCCGCCCAGAGTTAGAGCGGCAACAACCAGAGCACGCGAAATTCTCATGGGGTAACCCTAAGGGAATTGCTACTTTTTGGCTCAAAAAGGCTTGTCTTTGCCACTTTATGCCTATGAAAATTGCTGTGAAATTTCTGTAATCAATGCGAATCTGGGATCAACAGGAATCTGTCCTTGGTCTGGTCTAAGTGGTTATTGAGCCGAGACTGTCGGCATGAATGAATTCCAAAATCAGATTCAACGGATCACTGACTGGTGGTACGAACTCAATTTTTCTACCTTACAAAAGCGCGGCCTGCTAGTTCTGGGTGGCTTAGTAATCGTAATTTCGGGTTTCTGGGTAACGACCGGCAAGTCTGAAGAAGTAATCATGGCGGCGCCAATTGAAATCGAAGCCCCACTTGTAACTGTCGATGTTGCAGGGGCCGTAACCAACCCAGGGGTATATGCACTTCCGGGAAATGCCCGCGTTATCGATGCGATTAAAGCTGCTGGCAATTCATTAGCGGGTACAGATTTAAGTGATTTGAATTTAGCGCGCATTATTCGTGATGGCGAACAGATTTACGTTTCGCCAACTGAGAAAACCAAAATCCCAGCTGGTCGAAAATTTGCGACTAAGAAAACAACACCAGTTGGACCACTAAACATTAATCGAGCAACGGCCAAACAATTTGAAGCGCTAGATGGCGTGGGGCCGGTGCTTGCAAAACGAATAGTTGCTTATCGGGCGGCGAATGGACCATTTATTACATTGGAAGATCTCGATAAAGTTTCCGGGATAGGGCCAGCTAAATTCGCACAGTTCAAAAGCCAAATCACGGTTTAATTGATTTTCGCGCCATAACTATTGGCGCAGCCATCTGGCTTGGTGCGCTCGTTCAAAGTTATGTCGCACCTTGGCGGATATCACTGGTTGCTCTCGTATTAATTGCCTTTGTAATTCTTGGCAAAAAGCAGCGAGCACTAGTTGTAATCATCGCGTTGTTACTGGGTTCAACAATCATGTCATTTCGAGCTCAAGCTTTAACACAAACAATATTGATGCAATATCTAGGCAGCGAAGTTCAAGTAACGGCACAAGTCATTACTGACCCAAATCGCACGGCAACTAAGGTTTCAGGGCGTAATTTTGTGGCTAGTAATTGGTCTTTTCTCGCTAGCGCAATCGAGTTAAAGAGCAGCGCCGGAAAGTATCGTCTAAAGATTCCGATCCGCGTTATGTCACCAGCGAAGAATTTAAATGGATTACTTCCTGGCCAAATCATTAGTGGGCGAGCCGTTCTAGTTAAGAGCAAGGAAGCCAGAGTCGCAGCGCTGGTTCTTTTCCATGGTGAAGTGAGCGTTGAAACATCTGCTTCGCTTTGGGCACGATCACTTGGCACGATACGAATCGGGTTGCGAAACGCAAGTGGCGGCGGCGATTCAGGCGCACTGATTCCTGGAATGGTGCTGGGGGATACTTCAAAGCAAAGTGCTGAATTCAAGTTGGCAATGAAACGATCAGGGCTGACTCACTTAGTCGCGGTCAGTGGTGCGAACTTTGCAATTGTTTCTGGTTTTGTTTTATGGCTTATGCAATTCCTTTTTCGTAATCGGATTTATCGAATTAGTGCAACTGCGCTTTCACTAATTTTCTTTATCGCACTTGTTCGCCCATCGCCTTCAGTATTACGGGCAGCTGCGATGGCCGCAGTTGTGTTAGTTGCGATGAGCCATCGGCATGCTGCTGATTCACTTCCCGCACTTGGATTTGCAATTGCCGCTGTTGTTATCGCAGATCCATGGCAATCACGAGATGCTGGTTTTGCTTTATCGGTCTTAGCAACTGGCGGTTTATTACTTGCTGCACCCAAAATAATTAATTTCTTCGCCAGATTTGTACCGCGCAAATTCGCTGAGGCACTAGCACCACCTATTGCAGCAACACTCTTTTGTGCCCCAGTGCGTGTTGCACTATCTGGGTTTATCACTCCCATGAGCGTTATCGCCAAT
>CAZFZK010000104.1:0-4422 GCA_964523605.1 uncultured Candidatus Planktophila sp.
TTCGGGGTCGCGCTGGGAAACACGCAAACTGGTGGCATCCATGAGCTCAATTGCAGCAAAGCCAGCCTTAACTAAATCTGGCAAAGAACGAGTGGCATCTGCCAGTGACTCAAAGATCAATAAACCAGTTGCTAAGTGTGAATACGCTGGCACGGTGTTAAAAGTTGCTTCAGCAACAAATGCCAATGTGCCTTCACTGCCGACAACTAGATGTTCCAGAATCTTTACTGGTGATTCAAAGTCTAGAAATGAATTAACGCTATAGCCCATGGTGTTTTTGATACTAAATAGCTTCTTAATCAAATCAACTGAATCAGGGTTATTGCGCACCCGATCTCTCAGTGAAATCAAGCCATCATGGATACCAGGTGCCTTACTCTTCAAAATTTCATCGGCATCTGCTTTGCCAGTATCGATAACTAATCCATTGGGCAGAACTAAAACCATTGAAGCAATAGTGCGATAAGTATTTTGTTCAGTGCCACAACACATGCCACTGGAATTATTGGCAACTACACCGCCGATAGTGCAGGCAATTTCACTGGCAGGATCAGGACCAAGTTTGCGCTTGAATCTAGCAAGTGAAGTATTAACTGCACGAACTGTGGCACCGGGGCTTACAGAAACTACTTCGCCATTTTCGCCAACTCTAATTCCGCGAAAATTCTTACGGGTATCAACTAAGAAGCCATCGCTACTTGCTTGGCCACTGAGGCTGGTTCCGCCTGACCTAAATGTAACTCCGATACCAAGTTCGGTTGCTAGTGAAAAAATCTCAGCTAGTTGTTCTTTGGTTTCAGGGGTGTAGATCGACTTTGGCCGAAGCAGGTAGTGCGAAGCATCGTGGGAGTAGCTCAAAATATCGGTCGTGCGCTTTGAAGGCTGCAGGGCGGTTTCAGTATTAATGCCAGCCACCCTTTCAAAGTAAGTTAATTAATAGGCTCATCATGCCATTTTCAGCGGTACTTTAGCCACCTAAGTGATGGAGAGTTAATGTCTAAAACAATTGTTATTACTGGCGCTAGCGACGGCATCGGTGCGGCAGCTGCTCGCACATTGAAAGCACATGGTCATAACGTCATTGTTGTTGGTCGAGATCCAATTAAGACAAAAGCGATTGCTGCCGAGATTTCAGCACCATTTGAGATTGCAGATTTTTCTGATTTGGCTCAGGTAGCCAAACTAGCCGTCTCACTTGCAAGCAAGTATGAAGTAATCGATGTGCTGGCCAATAATGCAGGTGTCATGTTTGGAACTTTTGCTAAGACGGTTGATGGCTTTGAAAGAACTTTTCAAGTTAATCACTTAGCTCCATATCTGTTGACGCACTTATTAAATGAGAAATTAGTTTCAAGTAAAGCAACTGTAGTTAATACATCAAGTATGACGGCCAAAATGTGGGGTCAATTAGATTTAAATGATCTTAATAATGAAATCAGCTACGACGAGAAGCGGGCATACGGAACTGCCAAACTTTGCAATATCTTGTTTACCAAAGAGTTAGATCGACGATATCGATTAGCTGGCATAAACGCAGTTGCGTTTCACCCTGGCGTTGTATCAACTAATTTTGCCTCTGACCCGATGAGTGCTTTCCATAAGGTTTACCACTCTGATGGAAAACCAACTTTGGCAATGATCACCCCCGATGCCGGTGCTGATCAGCTGATTTGGATTTCCGAAGGAACTGCCGGAACAGACTGGCAACTGGGGGAGTATTACGACTTGCGTAAACCTGGCGCTACTCACGAACAAGTAAATGATGCCGACTTAGCAGTAAAACTCTGGGAGCAAAGCGCAAAATTACTTGGGATTTAGTTTTAGCTATTGTGCCATGATGGCATCATGCACATATTGCGCTAAGCCTCGTACTCGACCGTCGTAATATTTTTTAAAGCGTTCATCGCTTACATACATAAGGCCTAAATTACGCTGCATTTCAACGCTGCATTCATAAAACCACTTAGAAATAGCGACTCTGTGAGCCACTACTATCTCTTGCACCTCAGCAGATCTGAAATCAACACCATTGCCAAAAGCAGTAGCGAATTTCTCGGTTACCGCTTCTTGATCAACTTTTGCGGCAGCAAAATCAGAATGAGTGTATTTAGCAGTGCGGTTGGCAGATTCGCGATATTGGTCGGTATTCCCCCAGCGCTCTTGAACCTCTGCCTCATATTCATTCATAGTTCCAGAGTTTAGAGTAGATCCATCGATAAGATGGGGTTCTAATTCAGACTATCAATAGGAGCTGCCTTGTTCGAAGCAATATTTCTTGGCGCCCTGCAAGGTTTAACTGAGTTCTTACCGATTTCATCTAGTGCACATATCCGCATCGCAGGCGCACTATTCGGAACCGCTGAAGACCCAGGAGCTCGATTTACTGCAATCACCCAAATTGGTACCGAGCTCGCAGTCTTAATTTTCTTTCGTAATGACATTAAGCAGATTATCGCAGCTTGGTTTCGCCAAATCACCAAGCGATCTACATCTAGTTCAACTGAAAAATCTGATGCCCGTATGGGCTGGTTAATAATTGTAGGTAGCTTGCCAATTGGCATATTGGGTTATCTTGGCAAAGATGTAATCAGTAATGATTTTCGTTCACTGTGGCTAATCGCTTGCACACTGATTATTTTTGGCGTGATTCTAGGCATCGCCGACAAGTACGGAAAAAGCGAACGCGAACTCTCTGATTTAAATGTGCGAGATGGCTTGCTATATGGGTTTGCGCAATCACTTGCACTTATCCCAGGTGTATCAAGATCCGGAGCCACAATTGCAATGGGTCGTTTGCTCGGATATACCCGCCAAGCAGCCCTTCGCTATTCATTTTTGTTAGCTCTGCCAGCGGTATTTGGTAGCGGTTTTTATGAACTTAAAGGAGCAATCGAACAAGGTGGCGATACTGGCACCTTTACGATTTCGGAAACCTTAATCGCAACCGGAATTGCTTTCGTGATTGGCTATGCGGTAATTGCTTGGTTGCTTAAGTTTGTTTCAACCAAGAGCTTTGCGCCATTTATCATTTATCGAATTGGGCTTGGCTCTTTGTTATTAGCGTTACTGACAACAGGAGTAATCAGTTAATTGTTTTGATTGCCAGGTTAGTCACGACTAATTGGCAGATTTATTTCAATCTCAAGGCCACCAAATTGGCTCTTTCGAAGTTCAATCGAACCGCCCGCATTTTCAATTATTCGCTTCATAATCGTCATGCCTAACCCGCTTCCACCAGATTCACGTGATCGCGAGCGATCAAACCTCTGAAAATACTGGATACCTGATTTGTAAACTTCTTCAGGTAATCCAGGACCCGCATCAGAAATAGTTAAGACTGCCTTATTTCCGGTCGTTGCCAAAACAATTAATACTTGTGAGTCCTCGGGCGTATGTCTGCGCAGGTTTGCAAATATATTTGCCAGCATTTGCTGCGCATAATTCTGTGAGATGTTAACCAGAATTCCTGGCTCAATCTTGGTCTCAATTGGACGAATAGTTTGCAAGGTTTTTAAGTCATTACTTAAATGCGCAACTTCACGTGAGAAGTTAATGATCTCAGGCGCTGCCGGTGCTTGATCTTCAAGTTCGGCAATCAGCAGCAAGTCATTTATCAGCGATTGCATACGTTCAATTTCATGACCAACTCTTTCGTAATAACCAGATCTAATTTCGGGTGCTTGCGTCTTATTTTTACTCAATAATTCGACATAACCCTTAATTACAGTCAATGGGGTTCGCAGTTCATGCGAGGCATCCCCGAGAAATTCGCGCATATTTTCTTGATTCTTCTGAAGTGAGTTGACTACTTCATTTAGCTCGTTGTCACGACGGAATAAGTAATTTGAAACCGCGATACCCAGGAGAACCATTGCCAGCGTGAACAGGAATAAGTATCGGATGTTTTGACTTTTAGCCGTCTGGATATCTGCTAGTGAAACGGAGAGAACCAAAAACTCGTCATCTGGTAGCGCAATTGCTCTGATGCGATTTACGCCATCGATATCTAGCGTTAATCCTTCAGTTCTAGCTGCTGATAAATCTTGATCAGTTGGCACACCGGCTAGATCGCCAGAACTCTGATTAAGGGCGGTGATTTCACGAGCCGCTGAAATATATGAAACAGTGAATTTTAAGTCACTTTGATCTGCCAATAGCAAGGCAAGAGAAAGTGGTTCATCCTGAGTATCTACTAATTGATTCACAGCTGTTGAGAGAATTGAATCAACTCGGCTAACTTCGTTATTTTCGGTGATACTGATTGCAAAAAGTCCGATTGCGGCCGAGATTAAAATAATAATGGCTGAAACAAGTGCCGTAAGGCGAGTTTGTAACTTCATTAATCAGCAACAATCCGAAAACCGATGCCACGAACGGTCTTAATTCCATCAAAGCCATCGATGTGAAGTTTTTTGCGTAAAT